>NHIA01000024.1 GCA_002170825.1 Cyanobacteria bacterium TMED177 | reverse complement strand
TGGCCATCGCCATGACCACGGGTTACAGCGCGCAGACCGAAGGCGCTCTCCTCTGCATCGAAGCCGCCTCGGACTGGGCCTTGACTTGTGTACATCAACTGGCTGTCGCTGACAGCCATGTCCTGATCGATTACGGAGCTGCCGATGGGGGCACCGCGGTCGGACTTTGGAACCAGGTGCTGGATCGCCTGCATGCCAACCAGCCGAACGCCCACCTGACGCTGATCGGCAACGACCTGCCCAGCAACGACAACCTCGCCCTGGCCGAGAACCTGGCCCTTCAGATCCCTCGGGCTCCCAAACCCACGGTGCTGGTGAGCGCACGGAGCTTCTACGAGCCCTCGGTGGCACCGAACAGCGTGAGTTTCGGCTTCTCCGCCACGGCAATGCACTGGCTGAGCACCTCCCCCGGCCCCCTTGAAAGCCACACCCACGTGCTGGCCTCAAAGGATGCCGACGCTCTTCAGCGCTTCACCGCCCAGGCGATGAAGGATTGGAGTGACATCCTCGAGCTGCGCAGCCGCGAGCTCAAAGTGGGCGGCCGACTGCTGACGGTGAACCTCTCCCGTGATGGCGAAGGTCGCTACCTCGGCCACAACGGTGGCGAAACCCGCAACGTGCACGACCAGCTGCACCAGATCTGGCGCGGGATGGCGGATGAAGGCCTGATCAGCGAGGAGCAATACAAAAAGGGCACCGTTCTGAACTTCTACAAGTCACCCGAGGAGTTCATGGCGCCGCTGAAGGACGAGAGCAGCGCCGCGTACCGCAACGGCCTGCGCCTGGTGGACGAGCGCACGGTTTATGTGAAGTGTCCCTACCGCCGCCGCTGGAACGACAACGGCGACACCGCTGCCTTCGCCGCCGGCCTGATGGCAACGATCCGCAGCTGGAGTCGTCACAGCTTCGCCAGCACCGCTGGGGATGCCGCCGCTGACACGGTTTACGAGCGCTTGCAGCAACGCATCGCCGAAGCCCCCAGCGAGTGGAGTCTCGATTACGTCGAGCACCACCAGATGATGGAGAAGGTGGCCTGATGAGCCGTGACATGAAAGCAGCGCCGGCTGTGTCGGTGCTGGCGGAACACGTCTCCGATCACCTCTCGGTGTTCGTGGTGGCGGAGGACACCGATGCCGAGCGCCCCGCCAACGGCGGCCTGCGCTTGCTCAATTACCCAAGCGATGAGGCCTGCATCGCCGACGGACAGCGTCTGGCGGGGTTGATGACCCACAAGCATGATCTTTATGGCACCGGTTTCGCCGGCGGCAAGATCGTCGCTCGGGCCTCAGAGCCCGAGGCGGTCAAGGATGAACTGATCAGCGTGACCGCCGAGCTGCTGGAGTCGCTCGGCGGCGCCATGATCACCGGTTGCGATCTCAACACCAGCCTGGAGGACATGGAGCGTCTGACGGCGCTCACCCCCCATGTGCTGGCGGCAGTCGGCAGTCCAGTGGACGCCAGTGCCGCCACCGCCCACGGCACCCTCGGCGCCGTGGAGGCCGTGCTGGAGAAGGACCTCAAAGACGCCAGCCCCGGCCGGGCCCTCGTGCACGGATGCGGTGCCGTGGGCGGCACGGTGGCCCGTCATCTCGTCGATCACGGCTGGACCGTGTTCACCGTGGATCTGGACCGCGAGAAAGCCAGCTTTCCCGGTGCGACGCCTCTACCGGAAAGCTGCCCTTGGTGGGAACTGAAACTCGATCTGGTGCTGCCGTGCTCCATTTCCGGGTTGATCAACGTCGAAATGGCGACGGCCCTGAGGACCCCTGCCGTGGTTCCTGCGGCCAATGCCCCGTTCCAGCAACAGCAGCTGGCGGACGACCTTCGGCAACGCGGCGTGCGTGTCCTGCCTGACCCCCTGGTCAATGCCGGCGCCGTGATCTCCGATTCGATCGAACGGTTCTCGCCCGATGCCTGGAAGGACGCGGGTGCCAAGGACGTTTATGCCTTCGTACGCGATGAGGTACGCCGGCGAGCCAGCGACTATCTCAATCAGCGGGAGCAAGGGTTGTCGGTGGGAGCCGCCCTCGAGGAAGTGGCGGCGACACCCTCCACCGAGCCGATCGGCCTCAGCTTCGGAGACAGCGAATGAGCACGCACCCCCCCCTGCCCAACCGCGCAGCGGTTGTGATTGTCGGCGGCGGCATGGCGGGCCTCAGCTGTGCGGCATCCCTCGCACGCCGCGGCGTGCGCGATGTGGTGTTGCTGGAAGCCCAGACCCTGGCCCATGCCAAGGCCAGCAGTTACGGCGAAACCAGAATGTTCCGGGAGATGTACTCCGACCCGGTGCTCTGCCGTCTGGCCCAGGAGGCCAATCGCCTCTGGCGCGAAGAAGAAAGCCACGCCGGCGAACAACTGCGGGACACCCACGGCCTGCTCTTTTATGGCGAAAGCTGGGATGAGGAGACGATCGAGGGGTCGATCCCCGGGGCCCGGCGGGTGATGGACGACCAGGGAATCCCCTATGAAGCCCTCGATACCGAACAGATCGCTGCCCGTTTCCCCCTGAAGCCGAAGGCAGGCTTCACCGGCCTGTTCGAACCCACCGCCGGTGCCGTGCGCAGCGACAAAGTTGTCACCCACTGGATCAACACCGCCCGCAACGCCGGACATCAGCTGATCGAGCACTGCCCCGTGGCCGAACTCGATCCCGATGGTGGAGGCGTCACCCTGCAGAGCGGCCAGCACATCGCCGCAAGCCAACTGGTGGTGGCCTGCGGGATCTGGAGCCAACTGCTGCTGGCGCCCCACGGCCTGGCACCGAAACTGGAGGTGTGGCCAATGCTTTGGGCCCACTACACCGTCGACCCGGCACTGGCCGATCGCTATCCGCAGTGGTTCTGCTTCCAGCAGGAACGCGGCGATGACGGGGGCCTGTACTACGGCTTCCCGGTCTTGAGCCAAACGGTGGATGGCAGGCCCCGGATCAAGGCCGGCATCGACTGGGCCCCGCGCGAGCTGCGAGTGGCGGAACCGAACGCCATGGTCACCGAGCCACCCGCCCGCCTTGTGGAGCTACTCGACACCTTCCTGTTCAACGAATTGGAGGGTGTTCAGGAGCGAGTCGAGACCGTGATCAGCCCGTACTCGATGGCCAGCGATGTGAACTTCGTGCTGGATCGGCTCACCCCGAAGCTGAGCCTCTTCGCAGGCGGTTCCGGCCAGGCCTTCAAGTTCGCTCCCCTGATCGGTGACTCCCTGGCACGCCTCGCCAGTGGTGAAGAACCTGCGGTGGATCTCTCCTGCTGGAGCCACCAGCGCGACGCCGTCCGCGCCTGACCCCTCATCCCTCATCCGATGTCTGACATCCCCGCGAACCAGCGCTCCTGGTGGCGACAGCCCCCCCTCTGGGTGGGTGCGGCTCCACTGCTGATCTTTCTGTTGGTCTCGGCCATCGATCTGGCGCTGGCCAAGCAATTCACCGAAACGGGCCAAGCCGTGATCAGTGATGCCCTGGGCGGGGTGTGGCAGTGGATGGTGATGCTGCTGTTTCTGATCGCGCTGATCCTTGCCATCAGCCCGATCGGCAAACTCCGGCTTGGGGGAGCGGACGCCAAGCCGACCTTCAAATTGTTCGATTGGTGCGCTGTTCTGATCTGCACCCTGCTGGCGGGTGGTGGTGTGTTCTGGTCTGCAGCCGAACCGCTGTATCACTTCCAGACCCCATCACCGGTGTTTGAAGGTGTCGAAGGCAGCACAGCGGCAGCTGTGGATCCCGCCCTGGCGGTGAGTTTTCTGCACTGGGGGTTCCTGGCCTGGGCCCTGGTCGCTACCACCACCACGATCACCTTCTCGATCCTCGAACGACGCGGTGAACCCCTNCGTCCCCGCACCCTCCTGGTGAACATCGTGCCGCGCTCCTGGGTGGATGGCTCGATCGGTCACCTGGCGGATGGTTTTTCCGTGGTGGCCGCGATCGCCGGCACCGTTGGCCCCCTGGGCTTCCTCTCCCTGCAGCTCAGCAATGCGGCAGGCCAACTGCCCTGGCTCACCGACAGTGCCGGCTTGCAATCCCTGGTGGTTGTCCTGCTGACTGCCGTGTTTGCCAGCTCCACCGTCAGCGGGATTCAGAAGGGAATCAAGTGGCTCTCGGAGCTCAATGTGTGGCTCACCCTGGCCATGGCGGCAGGCCTCCTCCTCCTTGGCCCTGGTCTGTGGCTGATCCAGCACTTCTTCAGTGGCTTCCTCACCTATCTCGTCCACTTNCCGCAGATGGCCCTCACGCCCAACGCCGTACCTTCCAATTGGGTGAACGGCTGGACAGTCTTCTACTGGGGTTGGTTCCTGGGCTATGCGCCGCTCATGGGGCTCTTCACCGCCGGCGTCAGCCGTGGCCGCACCATCCGTGAGCTGGTATTGGCCGTGGCGATCCTCTGCCCGCTCGTGACCAACCTCTGGTTCACCCTGCTGGGGGGCACCGGACTGCATCTCGAACTGGCCGGGGGCGGCATCAGTGAAGCTCTGGCCCAGAACGGAGCAGCCGCCGCGCTGCTGGCCATCCTCAGCCAGTTGCCGCTGGCCGGCCTGTTGATCCCCATCGGCCTGGTGCTGGTGGTGTTATTCATGTGCACCAGCGCCGACTCGATGAGTTATGCCGCCGCGATGGTGGTGAGTGGGCGTAATGAGCCACCGGCTCTGCTGCGCCTGTTCTGGGCTCTGATGATCGGCAGCCTCACCTTGGTGCTGCTGCGAATCGGCACGGGCCTGGGCGACAGCACCTCGATCGATGCCTTGCAGGCCTTCATCGTGATCACAGCGGTGCCTGTCACACCCCTGGTGCTGGCCACCCTCTGGAGCGCGCCACGGTTGGCTTGGAAAGAAGCCAAACGCGAGGGGCTCAGCTGAGGCAGTAATCCAAATTCAGACGCAGGGTGGTCTGTGGCTTGGGCGCTTCCTCCGGATCAAAACCCCGGGACCGCGCCTCCATCCGCATGGGCCGCGGTCGACTCAGGTCGCTGTCGCGGCGAATGCTTTGCAGGGTCACCTGTGACGCGCCGATCACCCTCGCCGTAGCCCTCGCTTCAGCTTCGCCCCGTTTCAGGGCAGCCGCCAGCAGGCGTTGCTGAAGCCTCAGATCGGCCTCAGAATCCGCCACCGAGCGCATGCCCTGCTGACGGACCCCCGGCATGGCACCCATGGCCTGAATCAGACGGTTGTAGTTGACGCGACTCACCTCGCCAGACACCCCCGTGTTGGCCATGAACCGCTGCTCAGACGATCGTCCGCGTCGGTGGGTGTGGGGTGCTGGAACAACAAGCCGGCCCAGCACCAAAGGGTTCAGCTCCCGACGCAGTCTGTCCAGGCGGGTGTTGAGCTGCTTCAGTGCAGTTTCCTCATCAACCCCCTCACCCGACACAGCCAGGGAAAAACGAAAGCGATCCACAGGACTGTTGCCCTGCTCCTGAATCGCAAGCTGGAGCCGGGTGCCGGAACAAACCGCTGCCTCAGCACGCGCAGGAGCTGGTGTTGGTACGAGCAACGCCGCAGTCAAAGCGGTGCCCAGGATCAAACTCAATCCGCCAATCGTTCGTTGTTGAACAGCCATCCCTCGATATCGCGCTAAATCCGCTGTAGCGCCGCAGGAACTGTGAAGGGCAACCCAGCGATGTCTGCGAGCCCCAAGGCTGTGACCAGATCCGACTGGACCGGCTTCAGGATTCAGCAGCCCAGCTGCCATGGAGCCCGTGGGGCACCGGCAGGGGCAGCTCCAAAACGGCGACTTCCGACAGATCACGGGCATCGAGGATCACAAGATCCGATGCGGCCCGCCCACCATTCCAAACGAGGTCCAGGACCCAACCGTCATCTTCAGCCTCAGCACCGGGACGGCGCACCATCAACGGCTCGCTGACGAAGCCTCGGGGGGCAGCACTCCAGGTGTGGGTGGCTCCGCTGCTGAGATCCAACTTCTGAATCGCCTGCAGCGGATCATTGCCCGTCTCCCGCTCGGCCACGGCCATCCAGGCGAAGCGGGCGCTGAGGCCCTGACGCTCGGGATTGACCATGGCGAACTCGCAGGTGCGCTCGCTGATTCGCTCGGTGTGGACCANCTCCCGGCTGAGATCAAGNCGNCAACGGTGCAGGATCCCCTCCGGCACCGCATCGAAATCGACCTCAGCAAAATCCTGATCCGGACCGATCGAGGGGAAATCGTCGTAGACGATGCTGTCCACCACCACATGATCACCCTCCTCGAACCCATTGAGGTGGTGGAACACGAACCCATCAGGGGCCTCGAGGATGCGGGGCTTTTGACCCGCAAAACGGCCTGAGTCCCGCGGGATCAACCAGAACCGGCCCTTGCCGCCGGGTTGGGAGGCCAGGCACTGGGCCGCTCCCTTCTCNCCGGTGACGTACGGCAATGGATTGAACGCGACGGCGTTCTGCAGGAAGACNGCCCAATTGGGCGTGATCGCGAAGTCATGGAGGAAGGCGAATCCGTTGAAGCTGTCAGAACGGTCATGCAGCAACGCTCCAGCGTCAGGGCCATCGGTGGCGAATTCCATCACGCGGATGGTGCTGCGCGGCCCAGCCTTGACGCCAAAGGTGACCATGCAGGGCCGACCNTGGTGGCCAGGATCGAAACGCGGGTGGGCACTGAACGCCTCCCCTTTTTTGAGCACGCCGTCCAGACGGGAGAGCCCGCGGGTTTCCAGGCTGCGGGGATCCAGCGCGTGGGGTTCGGCCGCTTCCCACAAGGCCAGCAGCTGATCGCCCAGCCGCACCACATTGGTGTTGGCAATGTTCTTCAGGCGCAGATCAAAGGCATTGGCCAGGCGCCCACCAGGCTTCTGGCTGCCAAACACACCGCGGTAAAGCACCTTGCCGGCCTTTTCTTCAGCAAGCCAACCTTCCGTGCGCACGAAGCGGTTGGTCAACTGCACCGCACCGTTCTCGAACCGCATGGCCGCGATCATGCCGTCGCCATCAAACGGATGATGCACCCGATGGCCATCCCGCTCCAGCCGACCTGGCCCGTTGCGGTAAAAGGTGCCCACCAGCTCCGCCGGCACTTCCCCCTTGACGGGCGAAAGGGCCACATCGGTGAGCTCCTGCTCCACATTGACGAAGGCGCTGGCCCAGTCGCTGCGGTTGTAGCTGCGGGCAGGAGCAACGGTCACAGGGGAGCGATCAATGGCACTCCATCTTCTCGAAACAAACTACGAAGCGCGCTGATGGCGCTTCAGTTCGCTCCCGCTTGTTCCAGGACTCCTTTGCTGCTGGGGATGGCCCCGGCCCGGCGGGGATCGATCTCCGTGGCCAGGCGCAGCGCCCGCGAGAAGGCCTTGAAGCAGGCCTCCACGATGTGGTGGGAATTCACCCCATCGAGCTGACGGATGTGCAAGGTGAGGCCGCTGTTGTTCACAACCGCCATAAAGAACTCTTTCACCAATTCGGTGTCGTAGCTGCCGATTTTCTGGGCCGGAATCGCAAGGCCATAGCTGAGGTGCGGCCGACCGGAGCAGTCCAGGGCCACCTGCACCAACGCCTCATCCAGGGGCGCCACAAAGTGACCGAANCGNTGGATGCCGCGNCGNTCGNCNAGNGCTTGCNCNAGNGCNTGNCCCANGGCNATGCCCACATCCTCATTGGTGTGGTGATCGTCGATATGGGTGTCGCCGACNGCATGGATCTCCAGGTCGATCAGCCCATGNCTGCTGATCTGATGCAGCATGTGATCGAGGAAGGGCACCCCTGTGCTGGCCTGACACTGGCCAGTTCCATCGAGATCCAGCCGCACCTTCACATCGGTTTCCCCGGTCACCCGGTGGATGTCCCCCTGACGTGTCATGACGGCTCNTCGTCTGGTCACATCGTGCCTTACATCCCGGTGATGCAGTAGCCGGCATCCACATAGATGGTCTGGCCGGAGATGCCGCTGGCCAGATCACTGAGCAGGAACGCAGCNGTTCCTCCCACTTCCATCTGGGTGACGGTGCGGCGCAGAGGTGCCTTCTCCTCCACGTTGTGGATCATGTCGAGGATGCCGCCNATGGCAGAGCTNGCCANGGTGCGGATGGGGCCTGCGCTGATGGCGTTCACCCTCACCTGTTTCTCGGGGCCGAGCTCAGCGGCCAGNTAACGCACCGATGCTTCCAGAGCGGCCTTGGCCACGCCCATCACGTTGTAATTGGGNATCGCCCGTTCAGCCCCCAGNTANGAGAGCGTGATCACCCCGGCCTTTTCGCTGAACAACGGCTTGGCNTAACCACAAAGGGGTGCCAGCGANTAGGCGCTGATGTCCAAGGAGCGGGCNAACCCTTCAGCGGTGGTGGCGCTGTAGTCGCCGATCAGCTCCTCCTTGCCAGCGAAGGCGAGGCAGTGCACCAGGCCATCCAGCACGCCCCATTTGTCCTTGATTTCAGCGAACACCCCCGCCATCTGATCGGCGTCCTGCACGTTCAGCGGCAAAAACAAGCTGGGCTCGAGCGGTGCGGTGAGTTCCCGCACCTTGGCCTCGAAACGACCCTTGTCGTCCGGCAGATAGGTGATGCCCAGCTCGGCCCCAGCCGCTTTCAGCTGCTGGGCAATGCCCCAGGCGATTGAACGGTTGTTGGCGATGCCGGTGACGAGGATCTTCTTGCCGGTGAGATCAAGCAGCATCAGGCGGACCGGGTCGGTTGGAATCGCGCGATTCTCCCCCATCCCTCGCCAGGATCAGAGGCCGTTGATGCCGAAGACCGGTGCGTCGCACCCTTTCAGCCCCAATCCCCGGTGATCTGCCAAGGCAGTTCGCCTCCCGCGATGCCTTGGAAACACTGCTGAACGAGCAGTTTCCTGAGGTGGAAGGATCCATCAGTGGGATCCAGGGTGGCCGTCGGGCCGCCGAACAGGCACTGGCGCGAATCAATCCTCCCCACTACGCCAAAAGCCGGAATCACCTGAGTGGAGCCGTCACTGGGCTGTCCCCGTACATCCGCCACGGCGTGCTCACCCTTGCGGAGGTGCGCGACGCGGTGTTTCAGGCAATCCGCCGCCGTGAAGACGGCAGCAAGTTGATCAATGAACTGGGTTGGCGCGATTTCTGGCAACGCATGTGGCAGGAGCTTGGAGACCGCATTGAGGACGACCAGGAAGCGATCAAGACCGGCCATGACCCAGCCAGCTACGCCCGTGAACTTCCCGATGACGTGCGNGAAGGCCGCACCGGCCTGGCCTGCATGGATGGGTTCCGCGATGACCTGGTGAGCAACGGCTGGCTGCACAACCACGCCCGNATGTGGATGGCGGCATGGCTGGTGCACTGGCGCCGGGTGCATTGGAAAGCCGGCGCCGACTGGTTTCTCGAACANCTGCTCGACGGCGATCCCGCCAGCAATCACCTCAGCTGGCAGTGGGTGGCCAGCACCTTCAGCCACAAGCCCTACTTCTTCAACAGGGACAACCTCGAGCGTTACAGCAGCGGGCGTTTCTGCACCAGCTGTCCCAGCGCCAACCGCTGCCCGTTTGAAGGCAGCTACGACCAGCTCGAGAACCAGCTGTTCGCNCCAATGCCCGCCATTCGGGACAGCGGCAACGACCGCAACGCCAACGCCAACGCCAACGCCGGAGCAGCGGAGGCACCAGTGCCGCCATGGCCCGTCCCAAGCGATAAGCAGGAGTTCTCTCATGTCTTTTCAACGTCCGATCCTCTGGATTCACGAGGAGGCTCTCGGCGCCAGAAACCCGGCGCTGCAGGCCTGGCCCGAGGCCCCAGCGGTGTTCGTATTTGATACGCGTTGGATCCAAGAAGCACGAATCAGCCGCAAACGGATCGGCTTCCTCTACGAAAACGCTATCGACCTTCCCCTCACCCTGCGCAAGGGGGATGTTTCCACCGAGGTGCTGGCCTTTGCCCGCCGCCACCAGGCCGATGGCGTGGTCAGCAGCACCATGGTGGATCCACGCCTTGAGCGCATTGGCGCGGCTATCGATGCGGAACTTCCGTTGGAGCTGATGGATCCTGAGCCCTTCGTGGAGTTGTCCCGCCCACCGCAGCTGGGCCGTTTCAGCCGCTACTGGCGCGAGGCAGAGCCAGTGGTGTGGCAGGGCTATGGATCGGGCTGATCCTGCAGCAATTCCTCCACCCGCTTGAGCTCCTCCACAGGATTGGTCAGCAGGTCGGCCTCTTCCAATGCAGGCAATTGCAGCGGCACAACCTCCCCTTCTGTGCGGGGCGGTTCGGACCAGACCCAGCTGGCTTTGGGGGCTCGCGCCTGACACAGGGCTTCCAGTTCCTGTTGCAGGGCCGAGGTCACGTCCTTGCGGGCCACCGCAGCAAAAAATTCCATTCGCGTGGCCAGACCGGAACTGAACGGCGTGCTGCCATTGCCGTTGAACAGCCGGGCTGGATCCGGCAACCAGCGGGGACGACAGACCGCAGGATCGCTCGTATCGGTTTCCAGAAACACGTGAATCCCGTAACCGTCCGGCTGATTCACCACAGCCAGACCGTCGTGCGGCGTGTTGCGCTGCAACGGGAACACCTTCCAACTGGGCGGCTCCGACGGCGGAGCACACCCCACCAGCATCAGCAGTCCCAACCAGCCCAGCCCTCGACGCATCACCCAACTCCAGACGCGCCATCCTGACGGCATTCAGCCGGAGCGTCCGCAAACACCATGGCTCTCACCCCGTCCACGATGCTGCCGCTCGGCACGGAGCTGCCCGGGTTCAACCTGCCACGGGTCACGGGCGGGACCGTTCACCACGACAGCCTCGACCCGCGACCGGTTCTGTTGATGGTGATCTGTGCCCACTGCCCGTTCGTGAAGCACGTGGAGCCGGAGCTGACGCGACTGGATGCTGAGCTCAGCAACCGGATCCAGATCATCGGCTTGAGCAGCAACAGCCTGATCACCCATCCCCAGGATGGCCCGGAGCAGCTGGCGGATCAGGCCCGCCGCAACGGCTGGGGCTTCACCTACCTGCTGGATGAACAGCAGAACCTGGCCAAGGCGCTGCGTGCCGCGTGCACGCCGGAGTTCTATCTGTTCGCCAGGGCTGATGCGGACAGCCCACAGACACTGCGCTACCGGGGCCAGCTGGATGGCAGTCGTCCGGGCAACAACGTGCCTCTCAATGGCCAGGACCTGCGCGCAGCCCTCGATGCCGTTCTCAGCGGAGCGGAAGTGAAGGGAGAACAGATCGCCTCGGTGGGCTGCAACGTGAAGTGGAACCCTGGACAAGAACCCAGCTGGTTTGGCCAAGCCGCTTAAGCTTTGCTTTATGCAGGTACCACCCTTCAGCCTCAGCCAGCAGATCACCGATCTTGGTGCGGATCTGGAAGAAGCGGTGCTCAGCGTGCTGCGCAGCGGCCAGTACATCGGTGGTCCACAGATCCAACGGTTTGAGCAGGCGTTCGCTGCAAGCGTCGGTGTGCCCCATGCCGTGGGCTGCAACAGCGGTACGGATGCGCTGATCCTGGCGCTGCGAGCCCTGGGCATCGGACCGGGAGATGAGGTGATCACCTGCTCCTTCAGTTTCTTTGCTACAGCGGAAGCCATCAGCGCTGTGGGCGCCACGCCGATGTTCGTGGATGTGGACCCCGCAACGTATCTGATCAATCTGGATCTGATCGAGCCGGCGATCACCCCCGCCACCAAGGCATTGATGCCCGTGCACCTGTTCGGCCGGCCGGTGGACATGACGCGGCTGATGGCCATTGCCACGGCGCACAACCTCCGGGTTGTGGAGGACTGCGCCCAGGCCACCGGGGCCTCCTGGAATGGCCAGCCAGTGGGCAGCTTTGGCGATGTGGGCTGCTTCAGCTTCTTCCCCACCAAGAACCTCGGGGCCGCCGGAGATGGCGGTGCAGCCACCACCGGCGATGACGACCTGGCCCAGAGCATGCGGGAACTGGCAGTGCATGGGATGCCGAAGCGCTACCTGCACACGGCACTGGGGTACAACAGCCGACTGGATGCGATTCAGGCGGCCGTTTTAAACGTGAAACTGCCGAAGCTCAACGGCTGGATTGAGCGTCGCCAGGCCATCGCTGAGCGGTACCAAGATCAACTCGGGGGCTTGCCGGGCTTGACCCTGCCGAGCGCGCAGAACGGCCACAGCTGGAACCAGTTTGTGGTGCGCATCAACAGCTGCCCCACCGGCCAGCCGATGTGCAACGGCAGCTGCGCCCCCTCGAGTACCAGCGCCACCCATGGCCTGCCGGAAAGCTGCTGCCGCGACTGGCTCAAGCAGACGCTGCTGGATCGCGGCGTGAACACGATCATTTACTACCCGATTCCGATTCACCGCCAACCGGCCTATGCCCATCTGCCTGTCACAGCGGGATCCCTGCCAGTGACAGAACAGATGTGCGGCGAGGTGTTGAGCCTGCCGATCTTCCCTGAACTGACTGAACTGCAACAACAAACCGTCATCGACACCCTGCGTCAACTCTTGGCAGTTGAGTCGACAGCCACGTTCCCACTTGGCAGCAATCAGGAACGGATGGTGGCGTAAAGCGCCTTGAATTTGGCCTGCTGGATTTTGTGATTCACCAATGGTTCGGGGTAATCGCGCCGTTCAAGAGCACCGATGTCACCGCTGAGCAGGTCCTTGGTGTTCACATGGCGCAGTTCCGGTACCCAACGGCGGATGTAATCGCCAGCGGCGTC
>NHIA01000023.1 GCA_002170825.1 Cyanobacteria bacterium TMED177 | reverse complement strand
ATCTGCCACTTCTCCCTCGAACAGAGCCGCCGCCGGGTAGCGGCGCAGGGTGGCGTTGCGCTGGCCAGCCTCAACGATGGGGCCCCAGAGCACATAGAGAAAGAAAGCAACACTGATCACGAGCCAGACAGGCCCCCAGCGGCTGCCGAGCTGAGCCTGGTTGTAGATCAGGAAGGTGATCACACCCCCGATGGCCGCGATCATCAATCGCTGCAGCACCTGCTGAGGTGAGCCGAGCGATGCTCGGAACTGATTGCCAGTGGCCACAGCTGGAATCAGGCGCTGCAGTTCACCGGGTTTGAGAGGGATCAGCATAGATCGGAGCGTTCAGATCAGCCGTTCAAGGCCATAGACCAAGGTCTCGAGCGAACGCACCTTGCGCACGGTGAGCAGAACGCCCGGCATGTAGGCGGAACGGTCAATCGTGTCGTGACGCAGGGTGTAGGTCTCGCCCGGTGCACCGAACATCACTTCCTGATGGGCCACCAGTCCGGGCAGGCGCAGCGAATGCAGTCGCAGGCCGCTGTTCCGCCTGCCGCCCCGGGATCCCTCCAGAGATTCGTGTTCATCCACCTCGGCTGGATTGAAGCTTTTGCCCAGCTCCTCCATCAGTTCTGCAGTTTTGATGCAGGTTCCACTGGGCGCATCCGCTTTGCGGTTGTGGTGCAGTTCGGTGAGCTCGGCATGGTCGTAGAACCGGGCTGCGGCCGCAGCAGCCTGTTGCAGCAGCACNATCCCCACAGAGAAATTGGGGATCACGGCACCGCCGATCGAGGCCTTGGCGGAAAACACCGTTAGGTCATCGAGCTGCTCCGGGGAGAGGCCAGTGGTGCCGATCACCGGGTGAACCCCNTAAGCNATGGCTGCCCTCGTGTGTTCGTAGACCACNGATGGATGGGTGAAATCCACCAGCACTGCTCCGGCTCCGGAATCCCGAACCGACTGACTCACGGCGCAGAGACAGCCTTCGAAGTCGGCCGTGACGGCAACCTCCAGTTCCCCGAGCCCCAGCTCCAGGCCAACATCAGCCCCCTCTTTACCGGGAGTGTTGTCGATTGCTCCGGCAAGGGTGCAGTCATCGGTGCCAACAACGGTCTTGATCACCTCGGCGCCCATGCGACCCAGGGCACCCGCCACGACAACGGGAATCGGAGCGCTCATCAAAGCTGTGCAGACCCCACAAAGCCTATGGGGCCACACTTGTAACTACNGATCCCAANTNNTCGCGCCCNTGCTGGGGGTCGCCGTAAGGTTCTTCACATTGCTCAAAANNCGCTGATGTTCACGCAGGTCCGCTCCGCCGATCGACGCGTTGCTCCTGTGGAGGGTCAGAACCACAAGTCCGTGATGAAGGCGGTGTATGTGGTGTTGGAGCCCCAGTATCAGAACGCTCTCACCCAGGCTGCAACGGCCCTCAATGCGTCCGGCGGTGATCTCGGGATNGAACTGAGNGGNTATCTGATCGAAGAACTGNGGGACGACGACAACTACGCCGGTTTCTGTGCCGACGTGGCTGAAGCCGACGTTTTCATCGCCTCACTGATCTTCATCGAGGACCTTGCCCAGAAGGTTGTTGAGGCGGTGGCCCCCCACCGGGACAGGCTCAAGGCAGCGGTCNTCTTCCCCTCCATGCCNGAGGTGATGCGTTTGAACAAGCTGGGCAGCTTCTCGATGGCTCAGCTCGGGCAGAGCAAGAGCGCCATTGCCGGGTTCATGAAGAAGCGGAAGGAGGCTGGCGGGGCTGGTTTCCAGGACGCGATGCTCAAGTTGCTGAACACGCTGCCGACAGTTCTCAAGTACCTGCCCGTTGAGAAGGCGCAGGATGCGCGCAGTTTCATGCTCAGCTTCCAGTACTGGCTGGGTGGCACGCCGGACAATTTGCGCAACTTCCTTTTGATGCTGGCGGACAAATATGTGTTCCCGGCAGCCGCCGGTGAAGATCGCCCTGCGATGGAGGTGGCTGAGCCTCAGGTTTTTCCTGATCTCGGTATTTGGCATCCCCTCGCGCCCTCGATGTTCGAGGACCTCAAGGAGTACCTGAACTGGACCTCGAGCCGGACAGATCTGACGGAGGAAGCGCGCAAGGGTCCAGTGATCGGACTGGTGCTCCAACGCAGCCACATCGTCACCGGAGATGACGCGCACTACGTGGCGACGATCCAGGAGCTCGAGTTCCGCGGCGCCCGCGTCATTCCGATCTTCTGTGGTGGGCTCGACTTCTCCAAACCGGTCAACGCCTTCTTCTACGACCCGCTCAATCCGGAGCAACCGCTGGTGGATGGGATCGTTTCTCTCACGGGCTTCGCTCTNGTGGGTGGACCNGCCCGTCAGGACCACCCCAAGGCGATCGAATCGCTGAAGAAACTCAACTGCCCCTACATGGTGGCGCTGCCGCTGGTGTTCCAGACCACCCAGGAATGGGAGGACAGCGATCTCGGCCTGCACCCTGTTCAGGTGGCGCTGCAGATCGCCATCCCCGAGCTGGATGGCGCCATCGAGCCGATCGTGCTGTCCGGTCGTGACGATGCCACCGGTAAGGCGCACACCCTGCAGGACCGTGTTGATGCCATCGCCGAACGGGCCATTCGCTGGTCGTCGTTGCGCATTAAGCCCCGCTCGACCAAGAAGCTGGCGATCACGGTGTTCAGCTTCCCTCCCGACAAGGGAAATGTGGGCACGGCTGCCTATCTCGACGTCTTCGGCTCCATCCACCGGGTGATGCAGGAGATGAAAGCCAAGGGCTACGACGTTCAGGATCTNCCCGCGACGCCAAAGGCTTTGCTCGAGGCCGTGATCAACGACCCTGAAGCGATGCAGGGGGCCCCTGAACTGTCCATCGCTCACCGGATGAGCGTTGAGGAATACGAGCGTCTGACGCCCTATTCCGAACGGTTGGAGGAGAACTGGGGCAAACCCCCCGGCAACCTGAACAGTGATGGCCAGAACCTGTTGGTGTTCGGNCGCCACTTCGGCAACGTGTTNGTTGGCGTTCAGCCCACCTTTGGCTACGAGGGCGACCCNATGCGTCTGCTCTATTCCCGCAGCGCCAGCCCTCACCATGGGTTNGCTGCCTANTACACCTANNTGGAGAAGATCTGGGGTGCGGACGCCGTGCTCCATTTCGGCACCCATGGCTCCCTGGANTTCATGCCCGGCAAGCAGATGGGCATGAGTGAANCGTGTTACCCCGACTCCCTGATCGGCGCCCTNCCGAATCTCTATTACTACGCGGCCAACAATCCCTCCGAAGCCACCATCGCCAAGCGGCGTGGTTATGCCTCCACCATCAGTTACCTCACACCACCAGCCGAAAATGCTGGTCTGTACAAAGGCCTGAAGGAGCTTGGCGAGTTGGTCGGTTCTTACCAACAGCTCCGTGAAGGAGGCCGTGGCATCCAGATCGTCAACACCATTGTTGAAACNGCACGGCAGTGCAATTTGGACAAGGACGTCGATCTGCCGGACGACGACAGCTCTTCGCTTGAGCTTGAAGGACGCGATGCACTCGTTGGCGCTGTGTACCGGCAGCTGATGGAAATCGAAAGCCGTTTGCTTCCCTGCGGTCTGCACACCATTGGCAAGCCTCCCACCGCAGAAGAGGCGATCGCCACCCTGGTGAATATTGCAGCTCTCGAACGTGAGGAGGATGGTCTGCGTTGCTTGCCTGGCTTGCTGGCTGAATCCATGGGACGCTCCATTGAAGACATTTACAAGGGCAACGACGATGGTGTCCTCGTTGATGTGGAGCTCAACCGCACCATCACCGAGACATCTCGCGCTGCCGTCGGTGCGATGGTGCGCTCCCTGACGGGCCGTGACGGCCGGGTGAGTCTTCGCAACAACTTTGGCTGGCTTTACGACCTGTTGGCCAAATTCGGCTTCAAGCTCCCGTCTCCCTGGCTGCGGGCCTGCTGCAGCGCTGGTTTTGTGCAGATTGATGCCACGGAGTTGGACAAGCTCTTCGGCTACCTGCGCTTCTGCCTTGAGCAGGTGTGCGCTGACATGGAGATGGAGAGCCTGCTGAAAGCTCTTGACGGCGAGTACGTCCTCCCCGGGCCCGGTGGTGATCCGATTCGCAACCCTGGCGTTCTGCCCAGTGGCAAAAACATCCACGCGCTTGATCCGCAAGCGATCCCCACACGGGCAGCGGTTGCGGCGGCCAAGGGTGTGGTGGACAAGCTCATTGAGCGCCAGCGCGAGGAACAGGGAACCTGGCCGGAGACCATCGCCTGCGTCCTCTGGGGTACCGACAACATCAAGACCTACGGAGAATCGCTGGCTCAGATTCTCTGGTTCGTTGGTGTCAAGCCAATGCCTGACTCGGTTGGACGNGTCAACAAATTGGAANTGATTNCTCTGGAAGAGCTCGGTCGCCCCCGTGTGGATGTGGTGGTGAACTGCTCCGGTGTGTTCCGCGACCTGTTCATCAACCAGATGGCTCTNATTGATCAGGCCGTGAAGATGGCGGCAGAAGCAGATGAGCCCCTCGAACAGAATTTTGTTCGCAAGCATGCNCTCGAGCAGGCTGAGAAGGAGGGAACCAGCATTCGGGATGCNGCGTGCCGGGTNTTCTCCAATGCAAGCGGAAGTTACAGCTCCAATGTGAATCTGGCTGTGGAGAACAGCACCTGGGAGGAAGAGGGTGAACTCCAGGAGATGTATCTCTCGCGCAAGACATTCGCCTTCAATGCCGACAACCCCGGTGAGATGAATCAGAAGCGTGAGGTGTTTGAGTCGGTGATGAAAACCGCCGATGTGACCTTCCAGAACCTCGACTCCGCTGAGATCTCACTCACAGATGTGAGCCACTACTTTGACTCAGATCCAACGAAGCTCATCGCAGGTTTGCGTGATGACGGCAAGGCACCNACCAGTTACATCGCCGACACCACGACAGCCAACGCTCAGGTGCGGTCTCTGAGCGAGACGATCCGGCTTGATTCCCGCACCAAATTGCTCAACCCAAAGTGGTACGAGGGGATGCTGGANTCCGGCTATGAAGGTGTNCGTGAGGTGGCCAAACGCCTCAATTTCACGNTGGGCTGGAGTGCCACNAGCGGTGCTGTGGACAACTTCGTTTACGANGAAGCCAACGAGACCTTCATTAATGATCCNGAGATGCGGAAACGCCTGTTNGAGCTCAATCCCAACAGTTTCCGCCAGATTGTCAGCACACTTCTTGAAGTCCANGGCCGCGGCTATTGGGAGACCTCCGATGAAAACATCGAACAACTCCAAGAGCTCTATCAGGAAGTTGAGGATCGGATTGAAGGCGTCGTCACCGACTGATNTGTTCAGCGGNTGNAAACACCCCNTTCGCTGCACTTNCGGCGATGGTTTGTGCTNAAAAATNCACGCCTGTCCAGTCTTGATACTGCTTCAGGCTTCGTATGTTGCCAAGCCAGTATTCGTTGAGATCGTTGGCGTCCTCAGTGGTTGGTGTTAATGAGGTTGGTGCAACTTCGAGGCTTGCCAATAACGTATGAACTCTGACCAAAGACCGGCGATTCAGCTTGAACCAGTCGCTGTGATCACTCCAGTGCGTGGTGGCCTGTTCTCCGGATGCTGCTGACCTTTTGTAGAGGTGAAAAAGTGCATGACGATTTGGGCAGTAGATGTTGTAGCCGTGCGTCCACAGGCGTGCCGACATTGACACCTCCTCTCCGTAGAAATACAGGCTCGGGTCGTAGGGAACGTCCTTGACGATGCGGCCTGGACCGAACAGAAATCCGCCGGCGATGAACGCCCCCAGGATTGGCCGTTCTGGCTGCTGCTCAGGCCATTGATAGCGGCTGATCCCCTGGAATTTGAGGATGCCGTAGTCGTCGAACCCAGCGGCTGCCATCACAGGGAGTGTTCCCATCTGCAGCGTCTCNGGCGGTTCGAAACCATTGGGGTAAACGCTCAACACGGCATTCGGATCCGAGCACTCCGTCCAGGTTTNGATCAGNACCTCATCCCAGTGCTCGACCGNTCGCATGTGGCTGTCGATCTGAAGGAGCAGATCTTCTTCTTGATAGAAGGTTTGTGCTTCGCTTCTTGCCCAGCAGGCGCCACGACTGNCTGCTGCCGCAACATGCCTGACCTGCAGATGGGCGTGATCAGGAAAGGCCTGCTCGCGCCAGCTCAGTGGGTCCGACGCATCCAGTTGCAGGCAGATGCCGAAGTGCAGCCGTTCAGGATGCGCTGCGCGCGCCAGNAGNTTGTGCAGTGTGGCNGGNAGATCAGGATCGCGGTANGCGGCAATCTGNACAAAGATTGTTTGGNANGGCTTGGTTCACTGNGCTCAATCCCCTCACCAGAGTGTGGCGGCCATGCGGAGGGTCTGAGCGATCGGTCCCACATCGTGGACCCGCACNACTGCCACACCGGCCTGAGCGCAGCGACAGGCCACTGCTGCAGTTCCCCANAGCCGGGCTTTCGGTNTGGGCTCATCCAAAACGGCACCGATGAAACGTTTTCGGGAAGGTCCGACCAGAAGCGGTATCGGCTCACGGGTGAGCTGTTCCAGATCCTTGAGAAGTTGNAGATTCTGGTCGTGGGTTTTGGCGAAGCCGAGGCCTGGGTCCCAGATGATCTGCTCCTCCTTCACCCCCGCGTTGATCGCTGCGTCGGTGCGCTCGATCAACCCAGCTTTCACCTCCTGCATCACATCGTCATAGTCCGTGAGGCCGTCCATCGTTTGGCTGTTGCCGCGGCTGTGCATCAGCACCACAGGGCAGCCAGCATCAGCAACCACCCGCAGCAGCTCGGGATCCCGACGTCCTCCGCTCACATCGTTGATCCAGCTCGCTCCTGCCTCGAGGGCTGCTGCGGCCACGCGGGCGAGAAAAGTGTCCACCGAGACCAGCGCCTCGGGGAAGTGCGAGCGGATGGTGGAGAGGGCCGGCAGTAACCGGCGACATTCCTCCTCNGCGCCCACTTCGATGGCGCCAGGCCGTGTGCTCTGAGCTCCAAGGTCCAGAACATCAGCGCCCTGAAGCAGCTGTCGTTTCGCTTCCTGAACAGCGGCGTCGAGGTGGATGAAACGACCTCCGTCACTGAACGAATCTGGAGTGATGTTGATCACCCCCATCACGGNGGTCCGTTGTCGCCAGCCCTGCGGCCAGGGCAACAATTCAGACGCTCTGGTAGTTGGCAATCCGGGCAAAACTCTCGGGTTGGAGTGAGGCGCCCCCCACAAGCACACCGTCGATATCGCTCATCCCCATCAGTTCATCGATGTTGGTGGGTTTCACCGACCCCCCGTACTGGATGATCAGATCGGTGGCACCCACCCAGCTGCGGATCAGACCGCAGATTCGGTTGGCCTCAGCAGCTTCACAGGTCTTGCCTGTGCCGATGGCCCAGATCGGTTCATAGGCCACGACCAGTTTGTTGGCATCAAGCCCTTCCAGACCTTGCTCGATCTGACGCCGGATCACCCGCTCGGCTTCCCCACGCTCGCGTTGCTCGTCGGTCTCCCCCACNCAGACGATCGGGATCAGACTCTTGGACTGGGCACAGCGGGCACGGTGATTGATCTGTTCGTCACTCTCACTGAAATATTTGCGCGGTTCGCTGTGGCCGACGATCGTGTAAGCCACGTTGTGTTCCAGCAGCATCTCGGCTGAAATCTCTGCTGTGAACGCGCCATGGTCCTGCCAGTGCACGTTCTGACTGGCGAGCTCAACACCCGACTCCCGCGTTCCTTCNGCCATGGTGGAAAGCGCCGTGAACGGTGGCGCCANCACCACTTCGCGATCATCGGGGGTTTCGGCGATCAGCGGCAGGAACACAGCCAGGTAGTCCCTGGCCTGGGCACAGGTCATGTGCATCTTCCAGTTGCCAGCGATCACCGGTCTGCGCACGCGTGGGTTCCTCGACGAATCTGCGGGCCAACTTACGGCCCTGNCGTTGATTAACCCTCCACAACNGACTCCTCGCCCGCAAGCACAACACGATCACCGGCCACCAGCTGGCGCCCTCGCCGTGTTTCCACTTGTCCGTTGACGCGCACATCGCCCTGCTGGATGCGCAGTTTGGCTTCACCGCCGGTGANGACCCAACCCTTCCATTTGAGGAACTGATCCAGCTTCATCGGCGCCATTCGCTGTCCACAGCATTGATACTGTGCCGCCATGCTCACCCCCTCCCCGGCCGGCTTCAGGCGACTTCTGCCGCTGTTGCGTCCCCATCTGCGTCAACTGCTGATGGGGGCCATCTGCATGGTGGTCTATGTGCTCAGCTTCCCTTTGCTGGTTCGGCTGGCGGGTCAACTGTTTCCTGCCCTTGGATCAAGGGATCTCAGCCAGGTTCTGGAGCTGATCGGCCAGGGGGTGTTGATCTTTGCCGTGCAGAAGGTTGCCCAGTTCGGCCAGGATTCTTTGCTGGCAGGGCCCGCCCTGCAGGTGAGCCAGCGCTTGCGCCGAGAACTATTCAGCACCCTGCAGACGGTCGAACTGGGTGCTCTGGAGAAGCTTTCCGCCGGAGATCTCACCTATCGGCTTACAGAGGATGCCGACCGCGTCAGTGAGGTGCTTTACAAAACCATTCACGACACGGTTCCGAGCGTTCTCCAGTTGTTCGTGGTGCTCGGCACCATGCTCTGGCTGGACTGGAAGCTCACCCTGGCCATCCTTCTGCTGGCACCACTGATCGTCTGGCTGATCAGCATCTTTGGGGCGCGGGTGATGGTG
Organism: Cyanobacteria bacterium TMED177; assembly: GCA_002170825.1. Classification (GTDB taxonomy): domain Bacteria; phylum Cyanobacteriota; class Cyanobacteriia; order PCC-6307; family Cyanobiaceae; genus Parasynechococcus. The sequence goes on along the minus strand of NHIA01000023.1, from coordinate 9,654 downwards.
GCGACGGAACGCAGTCAGAAAAAGGTGAGTGAACTGGCGGGGTTGCTGGGAGAGGCGATCGAGGGGCTTCCGCTGGTGAGGGCCTTTGCGGCGGAACCCTGGCTGCAGGACCGCTTCGAGCAGGAGATCGACCAGCATCGTCAGGCCCGTCAGCGCACGTACAGCCTGGTGGCGCTGCAGCACCCGGTGGTGGGCATCATTGAGGTGATCGGGTTGTTTTCAGTGCTGGGGCTGGCCGCCTGGCGCATCCAGAGCGGTGATCTCGACATCGCCGGACTCAGCAGTTACCTCACCGGATTGATCGTGCTGATTGATCCGATCGCTCATGTCACCAACAACTTCAATGAGTTTCAACAGGGTCAAGCCTCCCTGCGTCGCCTTCGGGCCATCGAACAGGAGCCCCGGGAGCCTCAGGATCCCTTCGATGCCATCGCTCTCGGCGAACTGCGCGGCGATCTCGCCATTCAGGATCTGTCCTTCGGATATTCCTCTCAGGAGTTCGTGCTGCATCGGCTGGATCTTGAGGTGAAAGCCGGCACGGTGATGGCCCTTGTGGGCCCTTCGGGTGCTGGCAAGAGCACCTTGTTCTCCTTGCTGTTGCGGTTCAACACGGCTCAGCACGGTCGGATCCTGCTCGATGGTTTTGATCTCAGTCGTCTTCGGGCCCGTGAGCTACGCCGCCAGGTCGCCTTGGTTCCTCAACGCACCACCGTTTTTTCAGGTTCGATCGCCGAGGCGATCCGTTTTGGGCGACACGCCACGGAGGCCCAGGTGATCGAAGCGGCCAGCCTGGCGAATGCCGATGGGTTCATCCGTGCCTTGCCAGAGGGGTACAGCACACAGCTCGAGGAACGGGGAACCAATCTGTCTGGAGGCCAACTGCAGCGCATCGCGATTGCCCGTGCCGTTCTCGGCAACCCAGCTGTGCTGTTGCTGGATGAGGCCACCAGTGCCCTGGATGCGGAGGCAGAGGCCGCTGTTCAACTGGGGTTGAAACGGGCGATGAAGGGAAGGACGGTTCTGGTGATTGCCCACCGTCTGGCCACTGTTCAGGAGGCTGACCAGATCGTTGTGCTNGAACGCGGCCGCATTGTGGATCGCGGAAACCACGATGANCTGATGCAGCGTGGNGGACGTTACAGGGANCTNTGCGANAGGCAGTTCATCCGCGATCTGCAGAANGGGTAATTGCNNCTACGATCNNNCNGCCGGATCCGATCAATCCCGGCCGTGAACCATGACCGATTCCGCAGCNAACAACNCCAACCCGGTGCTCACNTTTGAGGGCAAGCGCTATGACCTCAACACCCTTCCGGATGATCTCAAGGAACTGGTGCGTGGAATGCAGGTGGCCGATGCCCAGCTCCGCATGCACGAAGACACCTTGAAAGTGCTGGCCGTCGGTCGTCAGAGCCTGGCCATGCAGCTCAATGAAAAGCTCAAATCCGTGACGCCGATGCCGGACGGTCAGGCATGAGGCCTGTGTTCATTGCTCATAGAAAAGGGGGGCTGGAAGGCCCCCCTTTTTTTATGGTTTGAATCGGAGAAGGTCAGCCGTCGAAGCGATATTCCCGGGTGAGGCGGAAGACGGTTCCGGAGAGCAGCAGCAAGGCGATCAAGTTGGGCAGCGCCATCAGGCCATTGAGGGTGTCAGCGACACCCCAGATTGCTCCGCTGGTCCCCGCAATGGAAGCAAACACCACCATCGCAACCCAAAGCAGACGGAAGGGCATCACGGCTTTGTCACCAAACAGATAGGAGGTGCAGCGCTCGCCGTAGAAGCTCCAGCCGAGCACAGTGGTGAAGGCAAAGATCACAAGGCCGACAGTCACCACCCAGCCGCTGCCGGGCAGTCCGCTGTTGAATGCGGCGATCGACAGGTTCGCTCCCGACAGGCGTTCACCATCCACAAGCTGGGTGTATGCGCCAGTGGAGATGATCACCAGGGCGGTCATCGTGCAGATGATGATGGTGTCGATGAAGGTGCCGAGCATCGCCACNGTTCCCTGACGCACTGGATCGGTCGTNCGGGCTGCCGCATGGGCAATGGGCGCGCTGCCCAGGCCNGCTTCGTTCGAGAANATGCCGCGTTTGAAGCCCATCAGAATCACCTGGCCNAGCGCACCTCCGGCGGCCGCNTCNCCGCTGAATGCATTGGAGAAGATCGTGCCAAATGCTCCAGGCAGGGCGGTGATGTTGATCAGGAGGATCACCAGGCATGCCGCCACATAGAGGATCGACATCAGTGGAACGATCGCGGACGCCGCCTTGGCGATCCGTCGGATGCCTCCAACCACCACCGCAAACACAAGCACGCCGAGCACAACTCCCGTGACCAGTCGGGGAACGCCAGCGGCTTCAAGGGCTGAGGACACCTCAAATGCTTGGACACCGTTGCCGATCCCGAATCCTGCCAGCATTCCGAACAAGGCAAACAGGCCGCCCAGCCAGGCCCAACGCGAGCCCAGACCGTTGCGGATGTAGTACATCGGCCCACCGACGTGATCACCGGCAGCGTCGGTTTCACGGTATTGAACGGCAAGAACCGCTTCGGCGTATTTGGTGGCGATGCCGAACACCGCAATCACCCACATCCAGAACACGGCGCCTGGGCCTCCAACGGCAATCGCACCGGCAACTCCGGCGATGTTGCCGGTTCCGATCGTTGCGGAGAGCGAGGTCATCAGCGCCTGAAACGGCGTGATCTCACCTTCTTTGGCGTCGGCATCAACGGGAGCCAGCATCATGCGCACGCCGTACACAAGACGCGTCAGTGGCATGAAGCGAAGACCGACCATTAAGGCAATGCCTGTGACGGCAATCAGGATGACCGTTGGCCATCCCCAAACAAGTGAATTGATCGGACTGTTGATGTCCTGAATCGCCGTGTTGAAACTTTCCATCCAGAACACGATGTTTGCAGGATGGTGTCACAGCCTGACGAGGCAGGCAATCGATTCAAAGTGCTTCCAGATCTTCGAAACGGAAGGTCTGCGAACCCGCCGGTGTGTCGCTTTGAGCCTCAGTGTCGATCACCCGCTCCTGAAGCACCCATGGCCCACCTCCTGGTAGTGCCACAAACGTGTCCTTGAAGCTGCTGCGCCCACCGCGGGCTTCACCACTGGTGGGATCGGCGTATTGGCTGGTGTAGGTGTGGCTGAGGTAGCCCGAACCGGTGTCGGTCACCGCGGTCGTGAAGATCGTGACCACTGTTCCGTGGATGTGGCGGTGCACCATCGTCACCACATCTCCTTTGATCCGGTAGCGATCCCCCTCACCCTTGCCGCCCACCAGCACTTCGGTGCCCACGGCATCGGTGTCACCCGCCGTGAAGGTGTTCTCGCCATGGGTCTGTTCAAAGCTCCGGCGCACACGGTGGATCGCCACCTCCCACAGCTGGGAATTGATGGCCTTGAGCACCTGCTCATCCTCAATGCCCTCCACCTTGGCTTTCAGATCAGCCCCGATCTCAAAGTGTCCTTCCACCCGTTGATCATCCTGTTGCCAGATGCAGCGACCTTTGTATCCCGAGAAACCAGGCTCCCAGGTGTAACGGTTCTCGTAAGCACGACGGAACACCTCCCGCAGATCGCTGCCGGGTTTGACGGGGGCGGAAGCGGTCACGGCATGGGTGCAGATACAGCAACCCTACCCATCACCCCGTGCCCTCAGCCTCGAGGGGCATGCACGTCCTGGAGCGCGTTGATGCTGAGCATGGGTTGGCTTTGCAGGGTTGCGATCGCCTCAACGGCAGCCCTGGCTCCCGCCAGTGTCGTCACGGTCGGCACGGCGTAATCGAGGGCTGCCCTGCGCAGGTATTTGTCGTCGTGGGCCGCCTGTCGGCCAATGGGTGTGTTGATCACCAGCTGCACCTGATTGGAGCGGATCAGGTCCTCAATGTTGGGACGCCCCTCATGCACTTTCAGCACAGAGGTGACGTGCAGCCCAGCCTGCTTGAGGGCATCGGCGGTGCCGGAGGTGGCCATCAGTTCAAATCCCAGGTCGATGAGGCTTTCAGCCACGGGAATCAGGGCGGGTTTGTCGCGGTTGTGGGTGGAGAGGAACACGGTTCCATCTGTGGGCAACGCTTCTCCAGCACCCAGTTCCGCTTTGGCATAGGCCATGCCGAAGCTGTCGGCCGAACCCATCACCTCACCGGTGGACCGCATCTCGGGGCCTAATACGGTGTCTGATCCGGGAAAACGCCTGAACGGAAGCACCGCTTCCTTGATCGTTTGCAACGGTGGTATCGGCTCGTGCTCTAGGCCAACCTCCACCAGGCTCTCCCCTGCCATCAGGCGTGTGGCAATGCGGGCCAGCGGTTGGCCGGTGGCTTTGGCGACAAACGGCACCGTGCGTGAGGCTCTGGGGTTGGCTTCGATGATGTAAACGATTTCGTGGCCGTCGGCGTCGCGTTGCACGGCGAATTGAAGGTTGATCAGGCCCTGAACCTTCAGGGCGAGAGCCAAGTCTCGGCTCCACTCGCGAATGGTGGATAGAGCGCCTGTTCCAAGGGAAACCGCAGGCAGGCAGCAGGCCGAATCACCTGAGTGGATTCCCGCGGGTTCGATGTGCTCCATCAGGCCGCCAATGACGACGCGTCCCTCGCGATCACAAAGCGCATCAACGTCGACCTCAACGGCATTCTCCAGGTACTGATCGATCAGGACGGGATGGTCGGGCTCCACCTGCACCGCCTCCAGCATGTAGCGGTTGAGTTCCTGTTCGTCGAAGACCACCTCCATGGCGCGACCGCCCAAGACGTAGGAGGGGCGAACCACAACCGGGTAGCCGACCCGTGCCGCGATGTCTCGCGCTTCCGACTCACTGCGGGCGAGGCCGTGCCGAGGCTGGCGGATCTCGAGTTCGCTCAGGATCGCCTCGAACTGCTCCCGGTCTTCGGCACGGTCAATCGATTCCGGGGAGGTGCCCCAGATGCTGGTGCCCGTTGCCTGGCCCTCTGGGGTCTTCAGCCAGTTGAGCAGAGGGATCGCCAGCTTGAGGGGGGTCTGGCCGCCGAACTGCACCACAACACCATCAGGCCGCTCCGCTTCGATCACGTTCAGCACATCCTCAAGGGTGAGCGGTTCGAAGTAGAGGCTGTCGCTCGTGTCGTAGTCGGTGGAGACGGTTTCGGGGTTGCTGTTCACCATCACCGTGGTGATGCCCCGCTCTTGCGCAGCGAAGGAGGCATGGCAGCAGCAGTAATCGAATTCGATGCCCTGGCCGATCCGGTTGGGTCCACCGCCGAGGATCATCATCTTGCGTCCGCTGCTGTTGTGAGACACCTCCGTTGCGGCGGCCAGAACAGTGAGCGAGCCATCGTCATTCAGCCTCTGCAGCGGTCGCTCGTAGGTCGAATAGTGGTATGGGGTTGTGGAGGCGAATTCCGCGGCGCAGGTGTCCACCGTTTTGAACACTGCCCGGATGCCTAGGGCATGGCGCCGACTGCGAACACTGAGCTCGTCTGTGCCCACTTGCCAGGCGATCTGGCGGTCAGAGAAGCCGAGCTGTTTGATCGACAACAGCTCTTTCGCGTTGAGGTCATTGAGTGCACGACCCTTCAGGAAACTCGCTTCGGCATCGAGGATCCGCCGCAGCTTCGCCAGGAACCAGGGATCGATGCTGCTGATGCGATGGATCTGCTGATCGCTGCGGCCGCGCAGCATGGCGGTGCGAACAAAAAGAATGCGCTCCGGCGACGGCGTTCGCAGCATCCGATCGATGTCGGAGTCGCTGACGTCCGGTTCTGCCCGATCTCCACCCCAACCGGCATGGCCGGTTTCCAGAGAGCGCATCGCTTTCTGGAACGATTCCTCGAAGCAGCGACCGATCGCCATGGCTTCGCCCACCGATTTCATCGATGTGGTGAGAACGGCTGGGCTGCCTCGGAATTTCTCGAAGGCAAAGCGTGGGATCTTCGTCACCACGTAATCGATCGTGGGCTCAAAGCAGGCCGGTGTTTTGCCGGTGATGTCGTTAAGGATTTCGTCGAGGGTGTATCCAACGGCAAGTCGGGCCGCGATCTTGGCGATCGGGAAACCTGTGGCCTTGCTCGCCAAGGCCGAGGAACGACTCACACGGGGATTCATTTCAATCACCACCACATCGCCATTCGCCGGGTTGATGGCGAACTGGATGTTGCTGCCCCCAGTAGCCACGCCGATTTCACGGATGATCGCTATGGACTGGTCTCGCAACCGCTGGTATTCCCGATCAGTCAACGTCTGGGCCGGTGCCACGGTGATCGAATCACCGGTGTGCACTCCCATGGGATCGAGGTTCTCGATGCTGCACACGATCACGACGTTGTCAGCCAGATCGCGCATCACCTCCAGCTCGAATTCCTTCCAGCCCAGCAGGGATTGCTCGATCAGGATCTGAGAAACCGGGCTGGCCTCCAGACCGCTTTTGCAGATGGCGGCGTACTCCTCCGGGTTGTATGCGATCCCCCCGCCACTGCCGCCGAGGGTGAAGGCGGGGCGAATGATCCGCGGAAAGCTGCCGATGGCGGCACCCACCGCTTCGGCTTCTTCCAGGGTGGAGGCAATGCCGGAGGGGCAGACCTTGACCCCGATGCGTTCCATCGCCTGTTTGAACAGCAGACGGTCCTCTGCCTTCTGGATGGCCTGCAGATCGGCACCGATCAGCTCAACCCCATGGCGCTCGAGAACGCCGCTCTCAGCCAGCGTCACCGCCAGATTGAGGGCGGTCTGTCCACCCATGGTCGGCAGCAAGGCATCCGGACGTTCCTGCTCAATCACCCGGGTGACCACCTCGGGCGTGAGCGGTTCGATGTAGGTCCGATCCGCCATCTCCGGGTCGGTCATGATCGACGCCGGATTGGAGTTCACCAGGATCACCTGGTAGCCCTCTGCACGGAGTGCCTTGCAGGCTTGTGTTCCGGAATAGTCGAATTCACAGGCCTGTCCGATCACGATCGGACCCGAACCCAGCAAAAGGATTCGATGAAGATCGGTCCTCCGTGGCATGGGCGCTCGCTTCAGGCCAAACGTCCTCAGCCTCTCACGCAGCTTGTGACGCCCGGTCCTCGCTACCGTGATGTCATGCGGGGTCTTGGACGCGATGAGTGAGCTCCAGCGCCTGAAGGGGTTGCTGCCGCCGGAAATGCAGAGCTGGGTGTTTGTGGAATCAGCTGCTGCAGTCGATCCTCCTCTGATCACCCTCGAGGAGATCGGCCGTGATGAGGTTGAGATTCAGGTGGACCTGGAGTCGTGGGATGCCATGGCGTTGGATCACCGGAACCTGTTGTTCTGGCATGAGGTCGGTCGCATTCAGAACGACGCGATTCCCCGGGATGGCTGGGAAATGGCGGCACTTGCCATCGGTCTGGGTGGGGCGATCGGAGAACTCTGGGTGCAGGACGGGCTGTTGCTGTTGATGGCGCTCGGATTGTCTGGTTTCGCGGGATACCGGCTGTACCTGAAAAACAATTCTGAAAAACGCCTGCAGGACGCCATCAGCGCTGACGAGCGCGCCATTGATCTGGCCTGCCGATTCGGGTATTCCGTTCCCAACGCCTATCGCAGTCTTGGCGGTGCTCTCAAGGAGCTTGTCGAGCAGACCCGCAAGAAGAAACGCCGTAGTTTTTACGAGGACCGTCTGGAGGCGCTGCGCAAGAGTGCCAGCAAAGCAAGGGCCGAAATGGCCCAGCAGGAAGGGTCCCGCAGCTCGGTCACAAGCGAGAACGTCTATGGATAGCCAGCAGCTGGCTGATCTCGCAGCTGATGCCTGCGATGACCGCAAGGCTTCAGATATCCGTCTGATTCGTGTTGAAGACGTGTCCAGCCTGGCGGACTGGTTGGTCATCGCCGGAGGCCAATCGGACGTGCAGGTCCGGGCCATTGCCCGTTCAGTGGAGGATCGGCTGGAGATCGAGGCAGAACGGTTGCCCCTGCGCAAGGAGGGGCTGCAGGAAGGTCGCTGGGCCCTGCTGGATTACGGAGAACTGATCGTGCACGTTCTGATGCCGGATGAGCGCGGTTATTACGACCTGGAAGCCTTCTGGAGTCACGGCGAGAGTAGGGACTTCCTACCCTCGGCCAAGTGAGGAGTCCTGCATGGACGAGGGTGTCTCATGTCCTGTGCCCCCTGAACAGAGACCTCTGGAGGAGTTCCTCCAACTCACAGAGTCTTGGTTTTTTTCCTGGCCTGCCGGTGATGTTCCCCATCTGAAGCGCAGTTTGTTGTTCAGCTGGTTGCTGATGTTGCCGGTGTGCACTTTGGTGGCCAGTGGAAGCTGGACTCTCAAGGCCGATCCACCGCGTTTGGTCGTCGCAGGTGCTGTCGCCGCACTGGTGTTGCCCTTGCTGTTGCTGATGCGCCAGTGGCTCGGTTGGACCTACGTGATGAAGCGTCTCCTGTCGGAGAACGTCGAATATGAGGAATCCGGTTGGTACGACGGCCAAATCTGGGAAAAACCCCAGTCCTGGCGCAACAGGGATTTGTTGGTGGCCCGTCATGAGGTGAGGCCGATTCTTGGTCGCCTCAGCCGAGCGATGGCCATGGCCGCCGGACTCATCCTTGGTGGGGCCAGCCTCTGTCAGGCTCTCTGAAGCGCGTCAGCGAAGGGATGAGCCTTTCCTCCGGTTTCAGTGGTGCGTCCCGCTCCGGTTCGGCACCTCTCGAGGTCGTCCTGCGAAGGGGATGCATCCAGGAATCGGTGCATCGGGTGCATGCGGTGGTTTGCGATGGTCGTGGCCGTGTGCTGATGTCTTCCGGTCAATCGGGTTATGAAACGTTCATCCGTTCAGCACTGAAGCCGTTTCAGGCGCTGCCCTTTCTGAGCAGCGGTGCTGCTGCAGCGATGGAGGTGGGGGATCGGGGCATCGCCATCAGCTGTGCATCCCATAGCGGCAGCATTGCCCATGCCCGTGAGGCCTTCAAGTTGCTCTGGAACGCCGAATTGGATGCCGATCATCTGCAATGCCCTGTCCCATCCGGTGGCGACAGCCCGCTGCAGCACAACTGCTCCGGCAAGCATGCGGCTTTCCTGGCGACCAGCCGAAAAATGGCATGGCCGCTCGACACCTACCTGCAAAGCGACCACCCGCTTCAGGTGGAAGTGAACCGTCGGGTGGCTGAGCTGCTGGGTCTACCGGCCGATGAGCTTGTGGCAGCCCGCGACGACTGTGGTGCACCAACGCTCCGACTTCAACTGGCGCAGATGGCACTGCTCTATGCCCATCTCGGCGCCTCACGTCAGGCGGAACTGGAGCAGATCAGCCGCGCGATGCTGGCGCACCCCGATCTGGTGGCTGGGGATGGACGGTTTGATACTGAGCTGATGCGTCGCAGCCACGGACAAGTGCTGTCCAAGGGTGGTGCCGAAGGCATTCAGTGCCTGAGTCGGGTCGGGAAGGATCTTGGGGTTGCCATCAAGGTGGAGGATGGCTCTCGCAGAGCCAAACAGGCTGTTGCCCTGCATCTTCTGCGGCAGCTGGAGTGGTTGACACCACTTGGACTCGAAGAACTCGAGGAGCAGGTGCTGATTGTCAATCCAGGAGTCAGCCTGGAGGTGCAAGGAGCCTTGAGGTTTCAGCAAAGCTGAAGTCTTTCTGTGTCGGGCGACACCGACCTGTATGATTTTTGAGTGCTCCGCGGGGTAGAGCAGTCTGGTAGCTCGTCGGGCTC
>NHIA01000022.1 GCA_002170825.1 Cyanobacteria bacterium TMED177 | reverse complement strand
TGACTATGACGATCAATTGGTATCTTTTAAGTAAAGAAGCGCAAAAAAGCTATTAAATATTATCAGCGTATCGTGCCTGAGATGCTGGAATTAGGGCTTGTCTATTTTGGTCCGACTGATCCCAGAGTTATTCAATCGGTTGCGGATGAATTAAACCGGAACGTACCTGGCTTAGCTGGGGGACTCGATGTGTGGGTCAAGGTTGGCGATCGAACTGCCGTTGCCTGAGAAGTCGCGGCGCTTGGCGCTATCCAACGGTCAGCTTGTCAGCAAAGGTGATTTTTACCGCCTCAGCACCAAATCGGGCAACCTTTCAAGTTATTGCACCAACCAATCAACCTCGCTCGACACATGCAAGGCCTTCAGGTAGTAGGAAAAACTTGGATCTGCCTTGAAGGACAGACGCTTGAAAGGCAGTTGTTGGCCACTGTTGGCTGTCACTGTCTTGTTTTTGGAGGATTGGAGCGTACAGTCAGGCGCTCATGCGTAAGCACAGGCGGTAACCATTGGATGGTCGACCGCACAGATCACTCGACTGATGACTTGATCCAGGAGGGCCACTTCGAGTTTGTCTCCACCGCAGTTGCGCCAATGTGTCTCACTTTCACAGCCGGGATGACGGTCATCTGCGGCTGTGATGACTCAGGCGACCGATGGATGGCAGACGTCATTCAGGTTGATGGTGGTGCCAAGGACCCGAAGACGCCCACCCTGTTCCTTGTCGCGGATGTGGATGACCCGACTGTGTGATGGGTCTGCGCTGACCTCATCACCCACATCGTTCCAAGGGTTTCGTCAGGCGACTTTCTTGGACTCTGATTCTTCTGCCTCGGCGCGCAGGAAGCGTCTGTGCTGAGCGGACTCATAGCCGCTAAGCCCTGAGTCATTCTTGTCCTCGATGTTGCGCTCAGGCTTGTCGACCCCCATCAACAGGGGATGCATTCCTCTTCTGCTCATTGTTGAAACCTCTTATTCAGATCTTGCGTCGTGGTCTTTCGGCCCTTCCGCGTGAGACAACCCTCTCACGATTGAGCAAAGCCCGATAGTCCCCATCCAGGGGTATTGAAGACGTGGCGCCAGATGAGAGGTTGGCACAATCAAGACAAGAGGGCTTTATGGCTCCGTCCGGCAATCAGCAATCCTGTTCCGGTAGGACTTGCTTGAAATGGTCTGCCGACGGCTCGTTGTCCGAGCATGATCATGCTGAATTGATGAAGCGTCTCTGCGCGGCTCATCCGGCATTGGCTGAATCCGAGGCTTGCACCAACGCACCTGATCCATCTGAGGAATAGGGATCGATGACGTCGCCCACGTCATTCCAAGGGTCCAGATTGAATTGGGGGAGAGACATGGCGGAAAAATTCCCTCGATCGGGGGAGGTGCGCGCAAGCGAACGCGGAAATGGTGTGATGACGAGGCGAGCCGCATTCATCGAGGAAAGTGCACTTCTCAGGGGAACACTTCAGGCAGTCATATCCGACCAATGCCTCAAGACATCCGCATTGCTCTGTTCCTAATGAGAGAGCTGATCAATCAGCTCAAGATCCACCCAGGAAGTCGAACACCTTTTGAATCCCAGAAACAGTCCTTTTATAGAACTCTGTGTAAACACACTCGGTGCATGACACAGCGTTATAGCGGCGATTGCCTACATCAAAGAAACTAGACCAGAAACCACCCGAGACACGAATCTGTCCCATCTCGTAGGTGTGGCTTCCGCACTTAGGACAGGTATAGGTTTTCGGAAATGAATCTGGAAATGCCATAAAAGCTCAAGCCATGATCATCTCTAGCAGTGCTTTCCCGCGCTCGCCAACGACCCTGACCTGTTCAAGCGGTGGCTGTATGGCGGTATTCAAGACTTAGGGGAGCCAGCCGTGACTGAGTTGCTGCTTGATTGGATTGACCCGTTCATCACCGAAACAGAGCGGGACAGGATGGTGGCGTGGCACCTGGGAGTGAGGCTCTAGTCCTTTTGGGGGATAAGGGCGGCTGAAATCGGGCAAATAAATCCCCCGAATGGGGGAGGTGCGTGGTGGCGAACGCGGCGATGGTGTGTTCACCGGGCGAGAGTCCCGCGACAGCCCCTTATTAAGTTTTCTTCAATTCCACCATGACGATTCAGCAAATTTATAGCAACACAACAGAAGTTGACCTTGAACAGCTCGAAGGAGTTGATCTAACTTTAAAACTACGTGGTGAAGTCGCTAATGCGAACGATGTAAGCTATATATTTCACAGAGCTTATGCAACAAATGGCGAAGGAGGTGCATTTGCAAGAGGGCTCCACAAATCTAATTTGGGAACCAGAAATCTACGAGATATTATTTTAGATGTCAGAGCAGATGCCATTGATGGTCCTAATTTTGCATATGGCCTCCAAAGCATGTTGCTGGAAGGTGAAAGAAATTTAAATGGGATCAGACTCGATATCAACGTATCAGGATCAACGAGAGGCAGTGAAGACCCAACTATTGGCGATGTTGTTATCACAGATCCAAATGATGACCCTTCGTTTGGATTCAATAATTCAACTGCTTATTTCAGCGAATTTAGCGATGTAATTGACGTAGATGTATCAGCAAGTGCAGGCAACTGGACAAATCAGGTTGTTGCATATGGCGTTAGAGGAGGCAACTCAAAAATCGACAAGAGATCACTTGAAGGCCTTAATCCAGGCTCAAGTCTGCGTTCACTAAGGCCAGCATTGATGACCTATGGTGGAAATGATTTTGTTGAATTTACGATTGAGGCCACAAATAGTGGTGAAGAATATGAGGTACCACTTAGTGATGATGCTGCCATGGGCAGGCAGAGAGCTGTAGGAATATTTCAGGCCATTGTTGACTTGGGAGAAGGGGACGACTTTATTAATATTTCTGCAGGCTTCACGGTAGGGTCAAATAGTGGCATTGGGGCTGAGAATATAAGATTTCAAAATGACTTCTTTGGAGGTGCACAATCAGCCATTCAAGACGAGTCAGTAGCAGCTTCTGTTGATTTTTACGAATCCGCCATTATTCTTGGTGAAGGTAATGACACTATTGAATTTCATAATGGATGGGAATCAGATATTTGGCTTGACGCCGGTGATGACACATTAACGTTGTCAGCAGGAAAAAACCTTTATATCCACGGAGGCGACGGTGACGATATTGTAAATTTTGTGGACGACAGAGTTTCTTATAACGGCGTGGATAGGAATAAGAACGTTTTTGATACTCCTGAAGGTTCAGTATTTATAGACATAGATATCGAGGCAGTCTTTATCGCGGGACAAGAGGTCGAGCTTTCATCTTCAGTTGAAGGCATTAGAGGTACATCTGGAAATGACAACCTCAAAGGAACAGCTAATGATGACATCATTAATGGACTTGGAGGCAAAGATACGATCAATGGTAAAGGTGGCAACGATGCTTTATTTGGCGGTGTAGGCAACGATAAAATCGATGGGAAGGGTGGAGACGATCAACTTGCTGGAAACGAGGGAAAAGACAAGCTAAAGGGTGGGAATGGTGATGATTATTTGACTGGAAATGATGGCAACGATAAACTTTGGGGAGGAAAAGGGGACGACATACTTCATGGCAATAAGGGCAATGATAAATTGTATGGACAACAAGGTGAGGATCGGTTCAGGCTGAGCAGGGGGAAAGACAAGATTTATGATTTTACATACGGCGAAAAGCTTTTGGTAGATGAAGAATTCTTTGGCAGATCACTCATTTACACTCAACAAGGTGAGGATGTTCTTGTTTCAACAGGTACTGGACTTGAGACTTTAATTATGAATGTGGACAGGATAGACCTGATCGCAGCAGAGCCTGTTGAGTTCATCTAAGAATCTTTAAACGATGATCCCCCGTCAGCAATGGCGGGGTTTTTTGTTAGCCAGATACAGGAACCATGCCGCACTTGCACCGCGGATCGGCTGGGTAGGGCACTTTAAAGTCCTTGCGACGTTTCGCCTTACGACCGTCCAGGGGACCGCAAACGCTGCATGTTCCAGTGGCAGACAGTTCTGGGCGAGTCACCCACATGATTAGGGGAGTCGCGTTCCAGCTGAATTCCTCTGTTCTCGCTGCCGCTGCCCAGACCGCGTGCTCAATAGCCGTCTTGACCTTGTATCTGACATCAGCGGGCGTGGCTTTGAGGATGTCCTTCATCCACCGCGAAGGGCTGCGGCAGGTGAACCACTGGTTCAACGTGAAACCACGTATGGCGATGGTGTCCATCCATTCCATGGTCGGCTGAAAAGCCAGTTATTTCGTTTCCTGCAGCGTCTGCTCCTCCAGCAGCATGTTGAACTGCAGAAGTTGTTCGTCCGTCAGTTGCTGGCGGCTGTTGGCCTGCAGGTGTTGGTTGAGGAAGGCCCGCGCCTGATCGCCACTCCAATTCAATTGCTTCAACATCGCGTCCCCTTGTGTGATCAGATCGCTGCGACGAATCGGCACGCTCGATTGTTCGGGCTGATCCCCTTGTTGCAGTTGCCGCAGCTGGCGCAGGTAGGCCACAAGGTCGGCATAGCGCGTTAACCGGTGACGACTGGCATGACCAAAGGCCCGTTCCAGATACTGCTGTTCCTGCTCACGGCCCCAGCCGATCCGTTTCAGTTCCAGATCGATCGAGGTCAACTCTTCGCTCCAATCCTCAGGATCCGTGGGCGATTCAGAGGGTGGTTTTGCTGTCTCCGGCTTTGGGTTGATCGGCACAGGTTCAGCGGTGCCTGCTCCAGACGCTGGCCGGTGTTGCTCNGTTGACTGCGACGACCCCACACGGAGTGGTGGGTCGGGGCGTTGTTCTGCGGAAGTGAACGATGCCGCCGCCGCCGATGCAGCTGCTGCGCTCATNCCCTGACTAACCAGGTTGTTCAGTCNTGCCCTGGCACGGTCTTCCGCATCCTCAGCTGTGGCTGCTTCGCCAAGGCAGCTGCCGATGCACTGTTCGTTGTCCCATGCCTCAGCCCTGACGACGCAGCGCAGCGTATCCACATGGCAGAGCTCAGCTCGGATCCGCATCAGCCTGAAACCAACCAGCACTTTCTAGGCTGCCGCCATGGACATCACTGCACTTCCCTCGCTGACGGATGCGTTCGAGGGAGCTGATCAATGGCGTGAGGTNCTGGCGNTGNTGCCGGTGCTGGTNATGCTGGAGTTGGTGCTCTCGGCTGACAATGCCGTGGCTCTCGCCGCCATTGCCCGCAGCAGTGGCACNCCGGANCAAGAACGCNTGGCGCTCAACATCGGCATCGGACTNGCCATGGTGCTGCGGGTTGGCCTGATNGCTCTGGCCCAATGGGTGCTGCAGACCCCATGGGTCCAGCTGCTNGCAGCTGCCTATCTGTTCTGGATGGCCGCAAACCACTTCCAAACCCGNTCGACCAACGCAGCTTCNGAAAACTCTGATTCCGATGGNTTGAGCCTGGCAGGATCCGCTCGCCGAAGCCTGGTTCAAACGGTTGTCCTGCTTGGTTTCACGGATCTGGCGTTTTCGATCGACAGCGTCGCGGCGGCTGTTGCCGTCAGCGATCAGATCCTGTTGATCAGCGCAGGAGCCTTGATCGGCATCGTGGCCCTGCGCTTCACCTCCGGGTTGTTCATTCGTTGGCTGGATCACTACCCCCGCCTGGAAACAGCAGGGTTCCTATCGGTGGCGTTTGTCGGCATACGACTCCTCATCCACGTGATCTTGCCGTCGCTGAACCAACCGGACTGGTTGACGTTGCTTGTGGTGTTGATCCTGTTCGTATGGGGGTTTTCCGTGCGGTCCATCGAGGCACTCGACCATGTTGGTTGAACTGCGCCAGGTGGGCAGTGAGGCCCTGCTCGATCGGGTCGATCTGGAGGATGCGCCCCAGCCGGGTCGATGGTTGGAAACGGCCGGACGCAGTTTTCTGGTGATGCAACGGCGGCACCGCTATGCGCTGAGAAATGGGCGGTACGAGATCGCCTCGATCGCCTTGCTGGTGAAGCCCCAGAAGCGACCGGCTGATGCACAGCGTTGGCGCCATGGCTGGGTGATCGGCGATCCGGACTGTCGCTTCAATGCCCGCAGTCCCCTGCTGCGATGTGTTGTGTGGCCGGAGGGCCCATGCGTGTCCTGTCGTCACCGCGAGTCGCGATGAGCGGGATCACCTGGATCCGTGCCGTCCTCGTGAGCGGTCATGGCGTCGCCTCCGGCCAAAGCACAACCTCCCCGTACCCGGGCGGGACCATTGCGCTCCAACAGCCGTTCTTTGCGGAGCTGGGTCTGGATCTCTCCGACTGCTGGCCCGGGACCCTCAACCTCAGTGTGGCGCCACTGGAATTGCGGCTACGCGACCCTGATCACCGCTTTCCCCTTATGGAGTGGACGGATCGCCATCCTCCGGAGACCTTCTCGTTCTGGCGCATCCAATTGCTCACCCCAGACGATGCTGCGGTGGACGGATGGATTTACCAACCTGACCCGACCACCAAGATCCGCCACAACCAACCGCTCAATGTGGTGGAGGTGTTGGCGCCACGACTTCAGGGGATCAGCCCAGGTGTTTCACTGCAATTTCGTGATCGCCTCAACCGCATCCACACCATCGATGCGATCCGACTGCGCGCACGTTTGCTCGAATTTCTGAAATTCCGTGTCCTGGCAGCCCAGGACACGTTCTTCGCCACAACGGGGGTCGAACTTCGTCGCGCTTGGCTGCGGGATCACCACCCGGAGGCTTTGGCCCTTGATGACGCTGCTCTCGATCAGGTGTGGAACCAGGCCAGGGTGCTCTACACGGAGGAATAGGCACCCCACCGCACCGTCCCCCTGCTTAATGTTTATTCATATGATGTGTTCNGGTGATGGCCCCCGAAGACGCCTTCCAGCGTGAAGTGTTCCGGCGAGAGCTGGACACCACATCCGATGCCTCCCGCCTGCGCGAGCTGGCACTTGAGTTGTACGACCTCTGGCAGCGCCAACGATCCGTGACCACGCAGCTGGTGTTGCAGGAGATTCGTCAGCCCTGAGTCCGAACGGATCGCAACGGAACCACCGCATGGTGCAGCTGAACCGTTCAGTCCAGACCCAAACAATCACCCTCGGCATCGGCGAGCTGCTGGACCAGTGCTTGCCCTGAGCACCGCCCTTTTCCTTCCAGCTGCGCCTCTCGAATCAGCAGCGGGCAGCCGGCACTGCTGACGACCAGGCCAAGGTCCTGAACCAAAGCGAGCACCTGTCCACCCGAGTGTTCTCCTGTGGGCCAGCGGTTCAGAAGATTCTGTGCTTCAGCACTCAGTTCAGGCTTCAAGCGCTCAATCAAGGGTTCACTGTCCAGGATCTTCAGCCGCTTGCCACGCCAGTTGGTCTGGGCTCCTGGATAGAGCCCCATGACCTTGCGGTGAATCGTCAGGGCGCTGGCCTGCCANTTGATCTGAAAATCCGCCTTGTTGAGCATGCGCGCGTAAGTCATCGTGTCGCTGTTCTGTTGCCGAACGCCGAGGCGCTTCAGCCGATCTGCTGCAGGGCCATCACCCGCTGCTTCGATCAGTGGCATGGCTTCAACCATCAACGCAGCCGTGATCTGGCTGAGCCGTTCACCAAGCACGGCTGCGTTGTGGTGCAGACCGATCGCCAATTGCCGTTCCAGCAGAACCGGACCCGTGTCCAGGCCCTCCTCCATGGCCATCACCCCCACCCCGGTTTCGGCATCGCCTTCAATCAGGGACCACTGGATCGGTGCTGCACCACGCCAGCGCGGCAACAGCGAGCCATGGCCGTTCCAGCAGCCCAACGGTGGTTGTTCCAGCACAGGCAANGGCAGGATCTGGCCGAAGGCAACAACAACGCTGAGGTCAGCTTCAAGGGCCGCCAGCTGTTGCTGGCANTCTTGATCACGCTTGATCCGCTCTGGNGTGAACACCGGAACACCCAGCTCGAGTGCCCNTTCTTTGACGGCTGACGGCACCAGTTGCTTGCCGCGTCCCCGACGCCGATCAGGCTGGGTGACAACCCCCANAATCTGGTGACCGGCCTGATGCAGAGCCGAGAGAGTGGGCACCGCGTAANTCGGTGTACCCCAGTAGAGGATCTTCACNCGAAATTGATGCTCAGGCTTCGCCGGTGATCGACAGACCGTCCACCCACACATGCGGTGAAACACCGCGATGGGTCACATGCTGTTCGGGCTCAAGGCAGAGGATCGAATTCAGCATTGATCGGATGTCACCGGCCACGGTGGCCGCCTCCACCGAAATGCGCTCGCCATCNCGCACCAGCCAACCATCAAACGGGAGGGAGAACGACCCCTGAGTCGCCTTGACCCCCGCATGCAGAGCTGAAAGATCCTCGATCAGGACGAACGGCTCCCGTTCGTTGCGGTGATCGAGTTCTACCGGGCTTGACGTTCCCGGTGTCGTGCCGACCACAAACCAGTCGGGACCGACAGACACCTTGGCGCCGAGACCGGCATGGCCCGTGGGGCGGACTCCGAAGGCGCGGGCGGTGGCTTCGGAATGCAGAAAGTTGCTCAAGGCACCGCCATGAATCAGGGACAACTTCTGCGTGGGGGTGCCTTCCCCATCAAAAGGGGATGCACTGATGTGAGCCGGGTGTAGCCCATCGTCATCAAGGGACAGGAACGGCACAGCCAGTTGCTGCCCCAGGCTGTCGCGGTTGCTCAGGCTGACGCCATCAAGCACAGCACGGGCACTGAACATGCTGCTGAAGGCTCCCAGCAGAGAAAGAAAAGCCTCCGGGGTGAAACAGACGCGATACGTGCCGGTTTCAATCGGCTGGTAGGCAAGGTGGCTCACCGTGCGATCAACGGCCTCGTTGATGCAGCCGGCGATGTCGAGATCAGCGCTGCCCAATGCCAAACGCACAGCGCCTGAGCTGCGTGGCTTGCGGCCCGATTCCTCGGCACGGGCATAGAGGTACAGGGTCGCCTGGGTGCGTTCCATGGTGCGCGCAGCACCATCGCTGTTCAGATAGAGGCTGGTGGAGAGGGATTCCGCAAGGCCGTTGTAAGGGACGGTCTGGATGGAGGGATGACGCCCCAACAGGTCCGCTTCGGCATCACGCAGCGCATCGAGCAACGTCAGGATGCCCTGGCGTGGCTTCAGCGGCCTGTCCAACGGCGGCAGCGGATCCATCGCCAGGGGTGAGAACTGGGGCACATCGTCCGGGTTACCGAAAGCACTGGCCTGATGGGCTCCATCCAGTGCCCTCGACAATCCCGAATCGGTGAGATCGGTGGTGCTGGTGATCCCGACCAATCCGTCGGCATTCCAAACCCGCACCGTGATCGAACTGCGCTGGGCCGCTTTCATCTGCTTGGCTTCGCCGCGATCCACCTGCACGGAGCAGTCGTCGCTGCAGGCTGCCCCGAGATCCCAGTGACGGATGCCGGCGGCGGTGGCCAGAGCCTGGACGCGATCGCGCAGGGAACCGGCCTCGAGAACGTTGCTGAACATCGTCAACGTCCCCCAACCGTGATCGAATCCACCTTGATGTGGGGCTGGCCAACGGTGACGAAGACACTGCCGGAAACAGAGCCACAGAAACCCGCAGCGAGTTCGAGGTCATCGGCGCACATGGAGATGCGTGGCATCACCTCCTTGGCATCACCGATCAGGGTCGCCCCTTTCACCGGACGGGTCAGCCGTCCGTCCTTAATCAGGTATCCCTCCTCGACGGAGAAGTTGAACTGACCGGTCGGACCAACACTGCCGCCGCCCATCGCTTTGCAGTAGAGACCATGGTCCACAGAGGCGATCAGCTCCTCGGGCTTGTGGGGCCCGGCATCGATGTAGGTGTTGCGCATGCGGCTGGCCGCTGCAAAGGCGTGGCTTTGCCGACGACCGCTACCGGTGCGTTTGTGGCCCGTGCGCAATTCACCGGCCCGATCACTGATGAACCGCTGCAGCACGCCGTCTTGAATCAGAACGGTGCGTTGGGGTTCCATTCCCTCGTCATCCATCGCAATGGAACCGAACGCGCCGCTGCTCAGGCCTTCGTCAATCGCGGTCACGGAAGGATGGGCGATCTGTTGACCCACCTGATCGGAAAACGGTGTGGTGCCCCGTTCGATCTGAGTGGTTTCCAGCAGATGACCACAGGCCTCATGGAAAATCACACCACCAAAACGGTTGGCCAGCACCACGGGCATCTGGCCGGCTTCCACGTAGTCCGCCCGCAGCATGGTTCCGGCACTGTCACAGACTTCGGCAGCGCTCTGTTCAACGTTCCAGTTCGGGAGATCATCGGGCCTGTCGGTGCTGCCATACCGCCGCCCGACGCTGGAGCGGTGTTCGCCATCGGCAGCTAACACCGACAATCCCGTGGACTGATGCAGGCGGATGTCACGGGCAAAGGTGCCATCGGATGCGGCCACCAGCACCTCCTGCCAGTCGCGCGCATAACTGCCGCGACGCACCTGAAGGTGCTGCCCGAGCTGTTCCAGCTGGGCTGTTCCCTCCAGCAAGCGAGCACTGGCATCGGCCATCGATGGGCATTGCTCAAGCCAGTTGAGCTTGTTGATGCCGTAATCCTTGAGCGGGCTCAGTCCTTGAAAGGAGTTTGCCGGGGCGAGTGCGGAGTGTTGCAACCCGAGCATGGCCAGCGCCTGATCCAGGGCACGGGTCAGGCCGTCCGGGCTGAGGTCATTCGTGCTGACGAATCCATCGCGTCCATCGAGGAAGACGCGCAGTCCTGCACCTCGGGCAAAGGTGGGGTTGACGCTGGTGATGCGGTCCTGCTCAGCCAGAAGCCCGAGATGATCGGTGTGCTCGAGAAACACCTCAACCAGGTCGGCACCGGCAGCGGACCCACGGGACAGGAGGGCCTGAAGGGAATCACTCCAGGCCTGGGAAAAGGAAACAGTCAATGCTCAGCGCACAGCGGGCTGGAATTTGTTGCTGTCGATCGGAGACATCAAAAACAGCTTGGCCATTTCAGCGCCGTTGCTGATCCAATGGGGCAGCTTTCGGAGCAGCTTCAAGGGTGCTGGAGCTGAACTCTGATCAGCAGCATCGAGGGCAGCATTGTTGGTCACCAAACGCTCAAGGCGAACCCAGAACTTGTCGTTGTTGACGTCCAACACCACCGGGAACACACGAGCGGAGGTTTCATTGGTCTTCTCGATCACCATCTTGTCGTAGGTGCGAGCGTCAAGACCGAGGGCCTCGTAGAACTCCTTTCGTGCCACATCACGCACATACATGGTGGCGAATACCGCCAAGAGGAAGAAACGACACCACAACTTGGCGATCGGTCCACGCACAGTGTCGGGCTGAGCCTTCATCAGGGCGTCGAAGAAGTCACCGTGGCGATTCTCGTCCTGGCACCAGTTTTCAAAGAAGTTGAAGATCGGGAAGATCTTGCTCTCAGGGTTCTTCTGGAGATGACGGTAAATGGCGATGTAGCGCCAGTAGCCGATCTTTTCAGACAGATACGTGGCGTAGAAAATGAATTTGGGCTTGAAGAAGGTGTAGTCCTTGTTGGCCGTAAGGAAGCCAAGGTCCAACTGCATGCCGAAGTCGCTCATCGACTTGTTGAGGAAGCCGGCGTGGCGAGCCTCATCCCGTGCCATGTGGGCAAAGCATTCAGCCAGCAATGGATTTTTTTGTTTGATCCTGCGGCTCAGTTCCTTGTAAAGCAGAAATCCAGAGAACTCGGATGTGCAGCTCTGCTCCAGGAATTCAACAAACACCCGGCGGGTATCGGGATCAAGTTTGTCTGCAGCGCCCTCAAATTCCTCGTTTCGCACGAAGTGGTGGCGGTTGTAATCCTTGCGGAACTCCTCGCAGATGGCTTCCAGTTCCGCTTCGTTCGGACGCAGATCCATGGCGGCCATGGCATCGAAATCCGTGGTGTAGAAGCGAGGGGTCAGGATCGTGTCCCTGACGGGCTCCTTGATGGCAACGGCACTGGCCTCAGCGACGGCGGTGGGAGGGACCATCAGCTCCGATTTCACGAGGAGACCAATGTAGGGCTGTCCGTGCTTAAGCCGGGTCGATCAGTTACGTCCGAGCCATTTCTGACCGTTCAACCGTTGCAGCAGGCGTGACACCAGCAGCGGCAGGGACATCCGCTTCTCATCGATCAGGAACGATTCCAGCAAGGTCGGTTCACTGCCGGCATCAGCGAGGGCAATCAGCTTGGGACTGTTGATGTTGGCGCTACCGAAGCAAAGCCAGAAGCGGCGATCACCTGGAAGTTCGCCAATCACCATCGGGCAGCTGCCACCCACGACTGGTCGATCCCCGTCCACTCGCTCAAGTCGATCCGGCTCTATGCCCTGATCCTTCAGCTGGGCCAGCACCTCGGGGATGAACAGGCTGTCGATGAATTCCGGAAACGGCTTGTCCTCCGGCTTCGGAGGTTTCGGCTTGGCTTTTGGGGCCTCTGCCGGCTTCTCGGAGGCTGTTTCGGGGGTGTCGCTCACCAGTTCCTGATCGTTGCCGGAACTGTAGTCAGCGTTGGCGGGCGCTCACCAGTCCCGATCCGGATCAGCGCCCCAGTCATGGTCGGTTTGGCTCGCGGCGGCGGTGCTGCGCGCAGGTTGGGGTTCAACGCCACGATGCTGCGGTCTGCCCTTCTGCACAACCCGGTAGGGAACGGCCACCGTTGGAGCAGGATCCCGAACATCCCGTTCCGGCATGGGGGAAGGCGACTGTTGCGGCCAGTCCTGTTCAACCGGGCGGTCCCGTGGTTGATGCCAGCGACGCCGCAGCGGTGGTGCGGACGGCAGCAACAGCAAGGCCGAGACCGCGCTGAGTCCGGCCCCGGTGAGCCCCGCCAGCGCCGTCCAGGCTCCAATCGGCAGTGAGGGCGTGCGCCAAACCAACAGCTGCAGTTGGCTCGAGCTGGCAGTGTTCAGGCCGGAGGCAATCAGCAAGCCCAGCAGGGGGGCCAGGCAGGGGATCAACAGCAGCTTCTGAAACAGGCTCATCGGATGGGTCCCGTCCACCGCTGCAGTGGTGCCAGGTCGTCCTCGAGGCCATCCAGCAGCCTGATCACCAGAAAATCGATCATGTCGTCGATGGTTGTCGGCTGGGTGTACCAGGCGGGGATCGGCGCGGCAATGCGTGCACCCGCTTCCGCCAGGGCGGTGAGATTGCGCAGGTGAATCAGGCTGAACGGCATCTCCCGCGGAGCGATCAGCAGGGGCCGCCCCTCCTTGAGATGGACGTCGGCACAGCGCTCGATCAGATCCATGGCCACGCCCGCATTGATCCGTCCGACGGTGCCCATGCTGCATGGAACGATCAGCATCGCCTTGGTTCGGAAGCTTCCGCTGGCGATGCTCACGCTTTGGTCGTTCCAGCGGTGACAAACCAGATCACCATCCGGACAGTCAAGTCGCTCGCGCCAGAACACGGCCTGACGGTTCGGCTCGACAGGGATGGTGAGACCCTGCTCAGCCTTGAACACTGCATAAGCGCCTTTGCTGAGCACCAGATGCACGGACCGTCCCGCCTTCAGCAGCAGCTGGAGGGTGCGTTCCGCCAAGGGTTGAGCTGATGCGCCCGTTACGGCCAGCACATAGGGATGCATGGTCAGGCGTCGCTCAGGGCAACGGCCAGGGGTTCATCGAGGCCATTCGAACTGGATGGCTCCGCGGAGGTGATCGGCTGCGGAACCACTTCCAGGTCGATCTGATTTCGGAGCACATCCACCTTGATCACGCACACCTGCACCGGGTCCCCGAGTTGGTAGACCCGGCGATTCTTGCGGCCGACCAAACGGTTCTGACGGGAGCGGTATTCGTACCAGTCGTCGTTGAGCGAGCTGACGTGAACCAGACCTTCAACGCGGGTCTCGCCCACCTCGACAAAAAAG
Source organism: Cyanobacteria bacterium TMED177 (assembly GCA_002170825.1). GTDB lineage: Bacteria > Cyanobacteriota > Cyanobacteriia > PCC-6307 > Cyanobiaceae > Parasynechococcus. The sequence goes on along the minus strand of NHIA01000022.1, from coordinate 25,532 downwards.
CCATAGCTCTGCACGCCGCTGACACGACCTTCGGCCACCTGCCCGACCAGGTGTTCGGCGGAACGGGCCTGAACCATGGCCAACAGGTCCCGCTGCAGTTCCAGCACCTGACGTCGGCGTCCGTTCAAGCGTTGAACAAGGCGGTGCGAAACAATGCTTTGCAGCCGTTCATCCTGTGTCGCAGTGAACAGGGACCACTGGAGTGCCTCAGCACAGCCGCGTTGGCCGAGTTGCAGGCGCTCTTTCTGGCGGACGCTGGGTCTGTCCTTGCCGTCCTGCAGCAGCATCTGGATGACCTGTTGATTGGCGATCTGGGCGTAGCTCAGTGATGCACAGCACCAGGAACACAGTGGGGGGTCGGATGCCGGGGGGCTTTCATCGAGCGCAGATGCGCTCTCCTGCACCTCTACGGCGTTGAGAGCGGTGAGCTGTGATGGAGCCAATGCATGGCTCAGCTGTTGCTCAAGCACACGGCGTTGCGCTGACTCGGCGAACACAGCAATCAATTCCTGAGCCGATGGGCTGCCGTCGTCGTCCAATTCCAGTGGCAGGTCCAACGCCACAGCCGTCTTGGCCACATCCGTGAGCACTGAGCTATCGGGTTCAGCACTCAACATGCCGATCCCCGGAAGCTCCAACGCAGCGCGATGCAGCCCCCAGGCTCGATCCGCTGCGCGCAGCAACGGCTGTAGCAGGGAGTTGGGATCCGTTCGATCGGTCACGTCCAGCCAGCGGTGGCTTTGACCACTCGGATCAGCCCAGCGAAGATCGCCGAGGCTGTCCATCTGCGGGGCCTGCAGATCGAGCAACACCGCTCCGTTCTGCCGTTCATGGTTGACCAGACATCCTGCGCAGAAGACAAGCGTTTCCAGCTGGCCCAGCTGATCCTTGATCGCCTTGAGCGCTGCCGGGACGCTTCTGGCCTTGGGTTTGCGTTCAGCCAGAGCCTCTAGCTGCTGTGCATCAACGCTCGCCACAGGTCGAATGGTGCTGAGCATGAACTCCCAATCGGTGAGTTCGCCCTCGGCCGAAACATCGAGCCGCACAGAGATCGCGTCCGTGGATTCGCCAACCTTGAAGCGACAGGCCTTGCTGAGGGCTGAGGTCAGCAACGGCTGCCATGCATCACCGAGGCAGAGCGCTTCACTGCGGTCACGCATCCAGAGATCCAGGCTGCTGCCCTGCCCGAACCGTTCCGCAATCGATGGGGCGTGCACCCAGAGACGGCTACCTCCATCCCTGGCCTCAACATGGACCGCCGGCAGGGGGGGGGCTTCAGCGCTTTGCCAGCTGCACAACAACAATGCCGGTTGGTCGCTCAGATCGGTTCTGCCTTTGCTCGCAGGCGCTTTGGCAGATCCGCGGGGTGCCGCCGGACGCTCATGCAGGCCGGCTTTGGTCAACAACAGATCCCGATCTGCGGCTGGTCCCGCATTGAGCGGCAAGGGCCGCGCCACATGGCCCTTGGCCGGATGCTGGGCAATCGGATACTGGTCAACCTTGATCTCCACCACAGAGGTCGGAGTGTCCCCAGGCAGGTATTCAGCCGCTTCATCCGCCAGCTCGATCGTGGTGAGCATGCGGTCATCCAGTGGTGCTGCCACGAACCGGTCGTCCTGACGCTCCACCTGCGCCAACAACGAATGGGTGGCCCGCTCAAGGATGCATTGCACACCACCTTCCGGAGATCGGCGGCGTCCTCCTTCCCGTGTGATGCGCACCAGAACGCGATCACCATTCCAGGCGTGATTGAGCTGGTGGTCTCGGATGTAGATGTCATCGCCACCGTCATCCCGGATGGCGAAACAGAAACCCTTGCTGCTGCAGCGCAGACGAGCATCGATGAGCTCATCGCTGCGCTCACGCACGACACCTTCATCGCCCGAACTGCCCACCACACCGAGCTTCCCGAGCGCGATCAGGGCCAGATCCAGACCGCCCTTGTCAGCCTTGTTGGTCAACTTGAGGATCTTGGCCAGTGTTGGCTGCGAAATCGGCTGGTCGTACGAAAGCTGATCCAGCAGATCAGCAACCGAGAACTTCATGGGTGAGGTGGTGAATCCGGCCTTCAAGACCGGGAGGGGATTCAGAGCGGCCGACAGTGGAACCGGGCCGTGCAGAGAGCTCTGATCAAAATCAGTTTATGAGCTTGCGGGACTGTCGTCGTTGGTGGCTGGAGTCCTGCTCTGCAGCAGCAGTCGTCCTCCGATGATCAAAAAGCCGATGGCTGCCATCAGCTGCAGCACTTCCGTTGGAATCACATTGGCGATGGAGCCTCCAGCCAAGGCCCCGATCAGGCTGGCCAACACCAAGGCGGACGACGAACCGAGAAACACGGCCAGGGGACGGTCGGAGGTGCCGCTCAAGGCCACGGTGGCCAACTGGGTCTTGTCACCGAGTTCGGCCAGAAACACCGTGAGAAACGTGGAGATCAACAGGGTGATGTCCATGGGTCAGGCTCCGGCTGTGGACAACAGCAGGGAGCGACCGGCCTGGACACCAAGCCACAGGCCCAGGCCCACCATCAGCACCCCGGCCATCGATTCAATCCGCTGCGGGGGAAGGGTCTGTGCCAGCCATTGGCCCAGCAGAACTCCCACCAGGCTGGAACAGATCAGAGCCAGCGCAGCGCCAAGAAACACCAGCCATGGCGAGCCGGACTGCGCTGACAACAACAGGGTTGCCAGCTGGGTCTTGTCGCCCAGCTCAGCGATGAACACGGTGCTGAAGGTGCTGAACACCACCGTGGGAAACGCTGGACGCGCCACCTGCTTGCTCTCAGACATCGGTTCTGCGTAGTCCGCGGTTGAACCTACGCATCTCTCTGCTGCGTCCGCCGTAGACCGAGCGAATCTGTTGATGGCAGCAATCGATGGCGAAAGCGTCAACGTCATCCGGTGCCACATCAAACAACTGGCCCAGTTGACTGACGCGGCAGAAGGTTGGCCGGGACTCATAGATCCTGCAGCGCCGTCCACCGCTGTCGTAATGGATGCACCAACCGTCCTCACCGACCATCGCGAGGTAGGTCGCTTGATCCGCCTCGGACAAAGCCTCCAGCGCATCCTCCCGTTCCTCAGGGCAGAGCCTGCAACAGGCCCCGCATTGCGAGATGCATTGCCACCGTTGGTATGAGGCGGACGTCTGTTCTGACGACGGATGGGAGGAGGCCATCACCGCAGCTGTGACAAGCCGTCACAGAGGATCCAAAGCCGAGGGCTCCAGGCCGCTGGTGACCCGTAGCCTGTGCTGAAATCCGTCTTGTGTGAGCGCTTTATCGCCATGGGCATCGATTTCCACCTGATCGCTAACTTCGGCGCCCTTGCGTTGATCACGTTGGCTGGCCCGGCTGTGATCTTCATCCTCTTCTACCGCCGCGGCGCCCTTTGAAGCTTCAGGGCCTCAACCCCAGGGCAATCGAAGCCTCTTCCAGCAGAGCGCGCACCTGCGGATGCTCCGATCGTTCATCGTTGCAGTGCACCGGTGCCTGTTGATCGAGCGAGGCTCGAAGGCTCTCCCCTGTGCTGTTGATCACCTCAAAAGGGATGGGCTCGATCCCTGCATCCTTGAGGGGCAGGATGCGCGCCTGGTAACGGCGCTCTCCGCAGGTCAACGTGACCTCCGGTTGATGGGCACGCACCGCCTTGAGCATCAGCTGCAAACGTCGCTCTCCGCGCCATTCGTTCACAGCCAGCTCGTACGCGATGTCCACGCTGGGTGGCATCGGCTCGAGAGGGGCTGTTCTCCAAGCGATCGCTCGACGCTGGGTGTCGTCCTGTCCAACGGTCAACGCCAGATGCCCGCCGTTGAGAACCCGCCAGTCCTCAACCACACATCCACGGGACCAGAACAGGGGTGATCGGTTGCCCATGCCGAAGGGAGCCAGGGCATTTAGTCCTTTCCAGAGATCCCAGTTGATCTCCTTCAGGCCCAGGCAGACCTCCGGACGAATCGGACGGTTGCATCCCTGCTGCAACAGCCAGGGTTCGGCAAGCCCGTTCAAACGCTCGTGAAGGGCATGAACATGCTCGGCCGCCACGGTGAAGCCACCGGCTGCCGGATGACCTCCGAAACGGTCCAACAAATCAGCGCAGCTGGTGAGAGCCTGATCAACCGCGAAACCCTGGGGAGAGCGCGCCGAAGCACGAAGCCGACCGTCTCCATCGCCCGCCAGAAGCGCCACCGGGCGGTGATAACGCTCCATCAATCGCGCCGCGACGATGCCGATCACACCGTGATGCCAGTGACTCTGGGCCAACAACAGAAACGGTGGAACCTGACACTCACCATCCGCTTCCACCAGGGCAACGGCTTCCGCTTCGATCGCATCACAGAGATCACGGCGCTGACGGTTGAGGTCGTCGCAACGACGGGCAAGGGCCATCGCCTTGCCCCGGTCTGTCTCGGTGAGAAGTTCCACCACCAGAACGGGATCCCCCAGACGGCCGACCGCATTGATCCGAGGAGCGAGCTGGAAGCCGATGTCCTCTGCACTTAAGGGGGAGTCACCGATCCCAGCCAAGCGCTGCAGGGCCAGCAAACCTTCGCAGTGGCTTCGGTGCAGCGTTGTCAGGCCCTCGAGCAACCACCGGCGGTTAGCACCTGTGAGCGGTGCCATGTCGGCAACGGTTCCGATGCAAAACAGATCGCGAGCCACCTGGATCGCCTTCGGTTGCTGCAGACGTTCGGCCACGCTGATGGCCAGCACATAGGCCAGGCCGACCCCGGCAAGCCCGCGGTACGGGGAATCCGTGGGTGTGGTGGCCGGATGGAGCAGAGCCGTCATCGGCGGACGGATCGCCGGAATGGTGTGGTGGTCCGTCACGATCACATCCATCGCCAGGGATTGGGCCCGTTCGAGCGCCTCGGTTGCCGCGACCCCGTTGTCCACGGTGATCAGCAGCCGAATCCCCTGGGCATGCAGACGCTCCACCATGGCCACGTTCAAGCCGTATCCCTCGTCCATACGAGAGGGAATCGCAGGCTCGGCACGGGCTCCCAGGGGGAGCAAAGCCCGGAGTAACAGGGCGGTGCTGGTCATGCCGTCGGCGTCGTAGTCACCGCATACCGCCAACGCATCGCCGCGCTCACAGGCCTGGCACACGCGAGCCACCGCTGCCGCCAGATCCGGAAAATGATGGCTGGGATCCGGCAAGGGTGGAGGGGTCATGATCTCCTCCGCGGCCTTCTCCCCGAAACCACGGCGGCGCAGAAGGGTTCGCAGGGACAGGGGGAGGTCAACCCCGCTGAGTGGGCTGAACTCCACCACCGCTGGAAGCATCCAGGACTGGGGTGAGGTGGCGCTCATGGATCAGCATTGTGCCCGCTCCGATGGGCTGGGATGACGCAATTGAAGGCCGTGTTCTGGGATGTGGATGGCACCTTGGCTGACACGGAAATGGACGGACATCGGCCGGCGTTCAATCGGGCCTTTCAGGATCTGGACTTGGGGATCGTCTGGGATCAGACGCTGTATGCCCGTTTGCTGGCCATTCCTGGCGGACTGCAGCGGGTCAGGGTCTATGCCAAGTCCTGCGGAATCGATCTGAACGCCAGCCAGCTGGAGGCGATCCGCGACCGAAAACGGATTCATTACACCGAGCTGGCTCAATCAGGGGCCATTCGCTTTCGCCCCGGCATCAGGCGACTGCTTGCCCTGCTGCAGGAAGCCGGCGTCGAGCAATGGATCGTGACGTCTAGTGGAGCGGCATCGGTGGATGCCCTGCTCAGCAGTGCCAGGGACGTCATCCCAATCTTCCGAGGCATGATCACGGCGGATGATGTGGATCAGGGGAAACCGTCGCCTCAGGGGTATCAGCTTGCCCTGCAGAGATCGGGTTGTCCAGCGGCCCAGTGCCTTGCCGTTGAGGATTCAGAAGCCGGCCTTGACGCTGCACGATCGGCTGGACTTCGCTGTTTGCTGACGCCTTCCCCATGGGATCTCCACCTCAATCNACGCCTGGACGATGCNGTCGCCGTGCTCGATCACGTCGGCGATAGCGCACAACCCGCNCGNTGNATCAGCGGCCCCCCTTGCGTGGACGGACTGGTGACGCTGGAGTACCTNAAAGCCCTTCTGTCCCTCNCGGGATGAGCACCCTGCAACGCACCAGGCTCTCCCAGCTCCAGGCCCAGCTTGGGCGCAGCGTGGCCGCAGGGTTGGGGGGTCCGTGGTGGCAGCGCAGCCTGTCGATCATTGCGCTGCTCAGTGGGTTCCTGATCGGCAACTATTTGACCGTTCACCTGAGCGCGGGTCTTGGGTTCCGAACCCATTCAGCCTTGATTTCACTGGCTGTCTGCGAAGTTGTGGTGTTCGTGCGCAAACGGCTGGTCACCGGCCCTGTTCCCCTGTCCTGGCGTTTGCTCGACAACCTTCGGATCGGGTTTGTTTACGCCGTGGTTCTGGAGGCCTTCAAGGTTGGATCCTGAGGCAAGCCGCGATCTACCCGGCCGTGATCAGCAACAACTGCTCAGTTTTCTGGGCGTGGACAACATCACTGACTGGGAACAGAACTGGCGTGCCACAGGACTGTTGGAGCAAACCCTGGATCTTTGGCCGGCAGGGGCCTCTCCCGATTGGTTGTGGAGCATCGGTCTGCCCTTGCTGACGGAGGCTGGTCGACCCTCCAATTCCCGCCGGTTGATTGGGTTGAGCGCTCTCCCAGGCTGCGGAAAGACCACGTTGGGCCATTGGCTGGAGCGAGCCGCAGCTTGGCTTGACCTGCCGCTTCAAGTNGTGTCGATCGACGATTTCTATTTCGAGGCACAGCGCCTTGATCAGGCGATGCAGGGGAACCCATGGCAGGTGCCACGGGCGCTGCCTGGCAGTCATGACATCCCCCTTCTTCAAAGCACGCTGACGCGCTGGTTGTCAGGAGCCGCTGTGGACCTGCCGTGCTTCGACAAGTCGCTTCGGCAGGGACGGGGGGATCGCAGTGGATGGCGGCCCTGCTCAGCAGACGTGTTGGTGTTCGAGGGCTGGTTCGTCGGATGCGAGCCGTTGCCACCCGGCGAATCGCTGGGGATTGGATCCGACCATCTACTGCCTCCGATCAGCCCGGAAGAGCTGCTAGCTCGTCAACAGGTTCAGGTCGCTCTTGGTCCCTATCAACCGATCTGGACACTTCTGGACAGCCTCTGGCAGATCAGAGCACAGAATCTGAGCTCCTCNCAGCGGTGGAAGCAGCAGCAGGAGGATCAAATGCTGCGAGATCGGGGCGTGGCTCTCGATGCTGCGAGTCTGCAGGGATTCGTGCGCATGATTCTTTCAGCCATTCCTGCGGAATCGTTCCAGCGCATCAAGGCCGATGTCTGCTTTGAGGTGGATCCGGATCGACGGCTGCGNCGGATCCGGACCCGTGAACAGCGTCAGGACTCGCTNTCTTCGGTCTCACTGACTGGGTAGACAAAGCCCTGGGCACGGCCACTCAGCACCGATTTGCCAATGGACATGGCGCGTTGNGCGGCCACGGCGGCCTTGGCCTTCCAGGTGGCGTGGCGCTGGTTGCGCTTGGCCTTTGATGTTTTCTTCTTCGGGACGGCCATTGCGCCTGGTCAACTCCAAACGGCAATTGTCCGTTGTGGAGTTGCCTTGCGTCAAATCGCTAATGTCAGCGAAGCGCAGTGCTGTCGTGGCTTCAGGAACAGAGGGAGCAAATGAATCGGCGGCTCCGAAACCATTGTCTTCCTTGATTGGAGACCGGAAGGAGCCAATCAGTTATTCCGCTCTGATCAATCAGATCGAGCAAGGCAAGGTCACGTCACTGGAACTGGTGCCGGCCAGACGTGAGGTGCGCGTCACCTTCCCGGANGGCCGCAAGGAAACGGTCAGCATCTTTGTGAATGACCAGCAGATCCTCAGGGCAGCCGAAGTGTCGGCCACCCCTCTCACCGTGCGTGACATCCGCGGNGAGGAGGCGATGGCTGGTCTGCTGGGCAATCTCGCCCTCGTCCTTCTGCTTCTGGTCGGATTGACGTTCCTGTTGCGTCGTTCCGCTCAAGTGGCCAATCGGGCCCTTGGTTTCGGTCGCAGCCAGCCTCGGCTCAAGCCGCAGGAGGATCTTCAAGTTCGTTTCGAGGATGTGGCTGGCATCAACGATGCCAAGCAGGAGCTGGAAGAGGTGGTCACGTTCCTCAAGCAGCCCGAGACGTTCATCCGCCTGGGGGCCAAAATTCCACGGGGGGTCCTGCTGATCGGGCCACCCGGCACTGGNAAGACCCTGTTGGCACGTGCCATTGCCGGAGAAGCAGGCGTTCCCTTCTTTTCGATGGCCGCCTCCGAATTCGTGGAGTTGTTCGTCGGTGTGGGTGCCAGCCGGGTGCGGGATCTGTTTCGCAAGGCCAAGGAAAAAGCCCCATGCATCGTGTTCATCGATGANATTGATGCGGTTGGCCGCCAACGCGGTGCNGGCATCGGCGGCGGCAACGACGAACGGGAGCAGACGCTCAATCAGCTGCTCACCGAAATGGATGGATTCGCTGAGAATTCCGGTGTGATCCTGCTGGCGGCCACCAACCGAGCCGATGTGCTGGATGCTGCGCTAACGCGTCCCGGTCGGTTTGACCGCCGCATCAACGTCACCTTGCCTGACCGTCGAGGTCGTGCAGCAATCCTGGCTGTGCATGCCCGCACCCGGCCCCTGGATCCTGAGGTCAATCTGGAGACGTGGGCCCAGCGCACACCAGGGTTTTCAGGGGCTGATCTGGCCAACTTGATCAATGAGGCTGCCATTCTCACCGCCCGTCAGGAACAACCCTTCATCAGTGACGCCCAATTGGAGGGTGCCCTGGAGCGCATCACAATGGGATTGAGCGCACGTCCCCTCCAGGACAGCGCCAAGAAGCGTCTGATCGCGTACCACGAAATCGGCCATGCCCTTGTGGCTGCCTTGCTTCCAGCCGCCAACAAGCTGGACAAGGTCACCATCCTTCCCAGAGGCGCCGCTGGTGGGTATACCCGGTTCATGCCAGATGAAGAGAAATTGGATTCCGGTTTGATCACCCGCGCGTCCTGTCTGGCTGATCTGGTCGTTTCCCTGGGTGGACGTGCTGCAGAGCAGGTCGTGTTCGGCCCATTGGAAATCACCCAGGGAGCCAGNGGTGATTTGCAGATGGTGGCGCAGCTCGCCAGAGAAATGGTGACCCGATTCGGCTTCTCTTCGCTTGGACCCGTTGCTTTGGANGGGCCAGGAACGGAGGTTTTTCTGGGACGGGATTGGTTCAGCCAGCGCCCCGGCTATGCCGAAAGCACCGGGCAGGCGATTGACGCCAAAATTCGAGATCTCGCNAAGCAATCCTTAGCCCACGCCGTTTCACTCCTGGAACCTCGTCGGGCTGTGATGGATCGGTTGGTTGATGCGTTGATCGAGGAGGAAACACTCCACCACGATCGCTTCATGCAGCTGGCCGAGCTGNCATGAGACGTCTGCTCGTCCTGCTTCCGCTGGCNCTGCTGGCGGCCCGCATGCAGGTTGAGTGGTCCTGGTTCCAACAGTTTCAACTGGAGGCGGTGCTGCTCAGGCGCTGGCTGCTTCAACTCGGATTCGCAGNCGTTGCTCTCCTTCCCGTGGCCCTTGCCTGGTGGTGGAGCCGTGCACTGAACCGTCAGGAGGATGCATCCTCAACATCGGTGCTCAAGGGCTGGACGTTCTCCCTCTGCCTGATCACGGCCATCGTTTTCGAGACCGTCAGCGTGCTTGGGCTGGTGTTGCTTTGCATCCAAGCCATACACGATCCGATCGATCTGGCTGGGGGTTGGATGCAGGCCGCCAGCCCTCGGCTGTTGCCGCTGTTGAGCGGTCTTGTCCTTGTNGTTGTGCTGTTTCCCCGTCTACGGCTTTGGCTGCCAAGGGTCGTTGCTGCCGCAGTCGTGTTGATCAGTGGCCGTGCATGGAGCGTCTGGGCCTTGGCCTTGGCCATTCCTTCCTCGGGACTGCGCGAACCCTTTCTGCAGGCTGATCTGAGTTTTGGCCTGGGGCAGTTCGTCGCTCTGCAGTTGTTGCTGAGTCTGGCCTTCCTTGGAGCACTGTTTTGCCTTGGCAACAGCCTCCACAACAGGCTCAGTCGTGGGAGGGCTTTGAGCGATTGGAGCTGCCCCACACCGGGTCCCCGCAGCCGCAGGCTTCTGGCCTTGATGGCTGCGGTGTTGGTGATCCTTCTTTCGGCCGAATGTTGGTTGTCGCGCCATGCCCTGCTGTGGCAATCCCACGGAATCGTCGCCGGCGCCGGTTGGTTGCAGAAGGTGATCACGGAACCGTTCCGCGTGGTCCTGACACTTGAACTGCTGGCTCTGGCTGCGACGCTGCTCCTACCGGTACGCCTGGTGCATCGGCGCCGATTGGTGGGCTTGATTGTGCTCACCCTCGTGGTGGAGCTCACCCTCACGCCCCTCACCCGCTGGTTGGTGGTCCGTCCCCAGGAGTTGTCCCTGCAGACCCCTTACATGGCAGAGGCGATCCGATCGACGCGGCATGCCTTTCAGCTCGATCGGATCTCCCGTTACTCCTTTAAGCCGGAGCCATCGCTGAAGCCGAACGATCTTCTGCAGGGGGCCAGCACGCTGCGCAACCTTCGGCTCTGGGACAGTGCNCCACTGCTGGAAAGCAACCGACAATTGCAGCAGTTAAGGGTGTACTACCGCTTCCCTCAGGCAGCTGTTGATCGGTACCCCCTTCGGCGTGCGGGTGAATCATCCCAACAGGTGATCATCTCCGCCCGTGAGTTGGAGCAATCGGCCCTGCCGTGGCGATCACGCACCTGGCAGAACCGCCATTTTGTGTTCACCCACGGCTACGGCTTCACCGTTAGCCCCGTGAACGCGCGGCGCGACGACGGTCTTCCCTCTTACTTCATCAGCAATCTGGGAACCGACACCCGCATTGAAGGCAACAAGGAGCTGGGCATTGCAAGGCAAGACGTGAATGAGGCCATTCCGGTTGAGGATGCAGCGCTGTACTTCGGCATGCTCCGCTCCCCCTATGCCGTTGTGCCGACACGGGTTGATGAGTTCGATTATCCAGAAGGGGATCGCAATGTTTACACCCACTACAAAGGNAATGCCGGCATTCCAATCGGCAACTGGCCTCAGCGGATTGCCACAGCGCTCTATCTCAGTGAACCGCGCCTGATCACAACGGGTTCGATTGAAGCCAACACCAAGGTTCTGATCCGACGCGAAGTCCGGCAACGGGTCCATGCGATCGCACCGTTTCTGGATCTGCGCGGTGACCCGTATCTGGTGTCCATCCCTTCAGCAGGNAAAAGCCTNTCCGTCGCAGACGATCAACACCAGTTCTGGATCGTGGAGGGCTACACCCACTCCTCCACCTATCCCTACAGCTCTTCAGTTTCAGACACGAATTCCGATCGCTATCTGCGCAACTCCGTGAAGGCTGTGGTCGATGCCTACAACGGCAATGTTCACCTGTTCATCAGCGAGCCGGAGGATCCATTGATTCAGGCCTGGAACAAGGTCTTTCCCGAGCTCATGCAACCGTTGTCTGCCATGCCGAGCAGTCTGCGTGAGCATCTCCGGGTCCCGGAGGAGATGTTTGACGTTCAAGTGACACAACTCCAGCGCTATCACGTTGAAGATCCAAGGGTGTTTTACAGCGGTGATGACGTCTGGCAGGTGCCGCTTGAGGTGTATGACGGCGAACAGGTTTCGGTCCGTCCGTATCACATCACAGCCCAAGTGCAGGACAACTCCATTTCGGAATTCCTGCTGCTCCAACCGCTGACGCCGCTAGCCCGCCCCAACCTCACGGCATGGCTGGCTGCCCGTAACGATGGTGAGCACTACGGCNAGCTGCTTCAAATTGATTTTCCCAAGGACTATCCAATCCTTGGGCCCGAGCAGGTGCAAGCGCTGATCAATCAAGACCCTGAGATCAGCAAGGTCTTCGGTCTNTGGGACCGCGGCGGTTCGCAGGTGGTGCAAGGCAATCTGCTGGTGGTTCCAATCGGCAATTCGCTTGTTTACGTCGAACCTGTGTATTTGCGCGCCAGCAAGGGGGGACTGCCCGCATTGACCAGGATCGTGGTGAGCGATGGCAAGTCCATCTCCATGGCTGACACCCTTCCAGCCGCCATTGATCAGCTCATGAAAAAAGCCCAGCTGTCGTGAACAACTGGGCTTGCNATCGTCGNTTCGGATCGGATCAGCCGATCGCGGAGAAATACTCCTTGGANCCCTTGGGATCCTCCAGCATGGTCGCCGCACCGGGCGTCCAGTTGGCGGGGCAGACTTCATCCGGGTTGGATTGCACGTACTGGAAGGCCTGCAGCAGACGCAGGGTTTCGTCGACGTTGCGGCCCACGGGCANATTGTTGATGGTGGCGTGCACGATGACGCCGTCGGGGTCGATCAGGTAGAGACCACGGAGTGCCTTGCCTTCGTCATCAAGGATGTTGAAGGAGGTTCCGATCGCCTTGTTCAAATCGGCGACCAACGGATAGTTGATATCGCCGATGCCGCCCTGATTGCGTGGAGTCTGGATCCAGGCCAGGTGGCTGTACTTGCTATCGACGGAGACGCCGAGGATTTCGCAATTCTTGCTGGAGAAATCGGAGTAGCGATCGCTGAAGGCGGTGATCTCCGTGGGGCAGACGAAGGTGAAGTCCAGGGGATAGAAGAACAACACCACGTACTTGCCGCGGTACTGGGAGAGGGAGATCTCCTTGAACTCCTGGTCCACCACTGCAGTGGCAGTGAAATCAGGGGCCTGATGGCCCACGCGCAGGCAACCGTTGTCGGTCATGTTCGGAATGCGGTGAAGTGGAACCGGAGGGACGGACGCCTTATACGAAGTCGATCCGACTACCAGTTTCAGGTGTCAATTTATCACGGCCGGCCTCGGTCGGGGCCATAGACTTTTCTGATGACCGATCGCTCGATGAGCTGGGATCCGTCCCTGCTGCGCAAATTCACATCCACTGGACACTTCCGCCTGCTCAACCAACTGAGGGGCGATCTGAACAAACGGCCGTTGGACCGCAATCCNGCCACCGGTNAACTGAAAATGCCCGGCTCCGGCGGGCGTTACAGACGACCCGCGTCCTCCGTTTCGCGACGACCTGGGCCGACATCCAACGCAGTCTCCGCCCCAACGCCGTCTTCACCGCCAGCAACCATTCCCACAAGTTCAGCCTCGTTGCCTGCAACGGCGCCTCAACAGGAAACGGCACGCACCTTTCGCGAGCGGTTGAATGCCATAGACATGCGCTGATGGCCACGCACANNGNCGTGCAAGCGCGNANAGGTTCGACCCTGAGATGTATGATGACGACTGGCCTGNAGGCCCTTTCGTCAGAGTAGCTCAGCTGGTTAGAGCACAGGATTCATAACCCTGAGGTCGGGAGTTCAAGTCTCCCCTCTGACATTCATTTCACCCGTCAACACGGACGCGGTTGATCAGGACGTCAAACGACGTTGAGCATGGATTGATNAGNGGCACAAAAAANGCCGGATGGCCTATGCACGCCGCTGGGGCAACTTCGAGAGTGGATTCACTGCAGCACCTCCCGGACGTCGAATCTCAAAATGAAGGTGAGGNCCGGTGCTCCGTCCGGTGCTGCCCATCAAAGAAATTCGCGCTCCTTGGGGCACGACCTGGCCCTTGCTCACCATCAACCGACTGTTGTGGGCATACCNCGTGGATTCACCATCAGCATGGGCAATCTCGACGAGATAGCCATAGGCACCNCTCCAACCGGCAAACGTGACGATGCCGGNCTTTGCGGCATGAATCGANGTGCCCGTGTTGTTGGCAATATCAATGCCCTTGTGCATCCGACCCCAACGCCATCCGAAGCCTGAGGTGAACACACCCTTGGTTGGCCAGAGGTACTGATCACGGCCAGGACCCATCNTTCCTGGGCGCACGTTGGAATCCTGCAGATTCGGCTGACTNGGCCAGCTGGCCCCACCGCTGGTGGTNGGGCGGATGGCGAGAAGATTCTGACCACCCGCTGCCTTGGCGACACGNAATTCTCGACCCACGCTGATGTCTGCGATCGCAACACCTGGATTGAGACGTTTGAGCTCAACCTCTTTGATGCCGTGGCGGGCCAAGAAGCTTGCCAGGGAATCACCGCGCTGAACTTTTGCGGTGCTGGCCACCGGAGGNGGGGCAGCGACCGGCGGAGCATTGCGAGCGGAATCGGCCTCAACGCTGACCAACATCGATGCGACCGAACTGCGCTCAGAGGAAACAGCAAACCAGGTGCCGGACTCGAACACATGGTTCATCGGCTGNTCGTTGAGAGCCGCCAGTGATTTGACATCAACGCCAAGGGACGATGCCAGCTGGCTCAGAGAGGTCCTCTTGGTGATGCGATACCAGATCGTGGTGGATTGCTCAACAGCCTTGCTCCCAAGAGCGGATTCGACCGCGGGCAGTGGGGGTAATTCGGCAAGCGTGAAAACACGACTGTCCGCCTGGCCAGGCAATCCAGACCAGACAGCAAGGCTGAANAATGGCGCCATGGACGCTGCGATAACAGCAATGGATCGCATAAAGAACGCCTTGGCCGACCGAAGGTAACGGGGAGAACATCTCGGCGCAAGGGTGCATAGAGCAGTCCCTGCATCACCACAGCTCAAGTTGATGCCCTGCGGTGTAACTGACGAGGGCGCAAGCCACTGACAAATTCAGGCTTCTCACCCCCCCCTGGCCATCGGCATCCACCCCACCGGGCATCGGGATCGTGAGGATCCGATCACAGTTCTGACGAACAGGGTCCGGCAGGCCCGTGTCCTCCCGACCGAACAACAGCACGTCTCCGGGCAAAAACTGAAACGTGCTGAGGCTGTCTCCACCGTGACGGCTGCATCCAATCAGGCGGTATGGACGAGGCATCTGGCGCAGCAGATCGGTCAGGTCTGGATGAATTGAGAGCTGAACATGGGGCCAGTAATCCAGGCCCGCCCGTCGCAGAGTGCGGTCATTGATGGTGAACCCGAGGGGTTCAATCAAAGCCAATGGCAACTGGAACGCAGCACAGGTCCGCGCAATGTTGCCTGTGTTGGGAGGGATTCTCGGCTCAAACAGCACCACACGAAGCAGTGCATCGGGTGCAGGAAGGCTCAAGGAATCCTCTGGCTGATCGCATGGAGATCAAGGGCACGTCCCTGCAGCACGAGCCAACTGGCCTGGGAGTGCTGCTCCAGCTGTTGCGCCAGCGTGCCCAAGCGATCTCGGAACAATCCGCCCAATCGGGTGGGCGGGACCACGCCCCAGCCGGTTTCCTCAATCACGAGCACACAGATCTGAGCCATGGNTTGCAACTGCTTGATCAAGGCCGTGCAGGTGTGTTGCCACTCGTCTTCAGAGGAATCCAGATGCCAGGCGACAAAACCACCGAGGGCGTCGATCAGCACTGATGAATGACTGGGAACGCTCTGAAGCGCCCGGGTCAATTCAGCTCCGGTTTCAACAAGGCGCCAATGGGCAGGCCGCCTGCTGNGATGCAGGTCAAGCCGTCGCTGCCACTCGAGATCATCAGGACGGTCCCCCGACGTGGCGAGATAAGTCACCGAGGACGCTCCTGCCAGTAGATGTTCCGCCCAGCGACTCTTGCCGCCGCGTGATGGACCGCTGACAAGAACAAGCCTGAATGGCATCGGCTCATCCCCCACCGTTCATCCCCTTGAGGGTTGCCACGGAAGAGGGAGAGACACGGTTCAGGTAGCGGAAAATCCAGTATTTGAAAATCGTCGCCAAGATCACGGGGAAGGTGGCGATGAACAACATGATGAAATTTTCCTGGGTGGGCAGTCCGAAGTGATGGGCGATTCCCTCCAACAACACTGTCCAACCTTCTGGGCTGTGGTAACCCACAAAAATGTCCGTGAACAAAATGATGGCGAATGCCTTGGCTGAATCACTCAACCCATAAATCGCCTCATCCAGAAAGCCACGCAAGACGCGCAATTCATTGCGACTGAACAGGCAGACCAGGATGAAGGANACCAATCCGGCAAGATCTGCGAGCACATTCTTGATCGCCTGAACACTTTCCTGATCCGCTTCCTCCTTGAGTTCCGCAGCCTTGGTGGTGAGCCTTTCCACAAGAGCNGCTCCAGAAAGCGGTTCAACGCCCTTGAGCAGGGCATCGAACTCAAGCTCTTCCTTGTAGACCCGCAGTTTTTCAACAGCCTCCTCCTCCAGCTTCGGTTTGGGGTAGCTGAGAAACGACAGTTCTGGAGAGAGACGTTCTACGGCTGGACCGAACACATAGGTGCTGGACATCTGCTGCACGAGCAGCGGCACCAACACCAGCAGGAGCAGGATGCGCAGTGATGACAGCGTGGAATCCCGGCGTCTTCGGAATCCCGCCACAACGCTTTCTTCTGAAGACGGATCAAGCTGGCGTCGAA
Source organism: Cyanobacteria bacterium TMED177 (assembly GCA_002170825.1). Taxonomy (GTDB): domain Bacteria; phylum Cyanobacteriota; class Cyanobacteriia; order PCC-6307; family Cyanobiaceae; genus Parasynechococcus. The sequence goes on along the minus strand of NHIA01000022.1, from coordinate 9,154 downwards.
CCGAATCAAAAAAACCGAGCAGGGATCTTGGCAGCGGTTCCGGCGCGGTGCTCATCCCACTGCCAGCGGAAGACCGTTTGTTGGCGTATCGCGCCAGGACGGTCTCAATCAGTTGAAGTTGGCGGAGTTCCTGAGGNTCCAGCTGCGCCCGGTTGGGCTCGAGTGCGACGAGTGAGGATCGACAGATCTGGAGTGCCGCGCGGAACCGTCGCAGGATCGTGGCTTGAACGGTGCGTGGCACCGAAAGCTCGAGCTCCGGCCGCACTTTGCGGTCCCCATAAAACTCAAGCTCAAGACTCTGAATCAACAGAGCCGCCTCATAGCCGCGTTCAAGTTCGTTGGTCAGGTTGGAATCCTGACTTTTAGAGAACAGACCGATCCAATTGCGGTTTGACATCCAATCTGATCGTCAGCGTGAGAACACCCACCAGGTCGCCATCGGAATAATGGTGCCCAGCACCAACAACACCACAATCCAGGTGGTGGCATTACTGCTTTCNGTTTCCTCCTGAGTTGGAATGTTGGTGGGAAGTGTGGTGCGGACGATTTCCTCCGGTGGTCCGGGATCNTCTCCGCCACTNAGAACCGTGGCCAATCGGTTGATGCCATCCAGCGTGGCCTTGCGGTAGCGATCTCCTTCCCGGAGGGGCGCACTCATCGTTGTGCGTGCCGTGCTGGAGAGCAGCGATGCCGGCAATTGCGATTGCAGGGTTGGATCCGCCAAAACAGCAGCCCGTTTGTTCTGGGTTTCGATCAGCAGCAGCAGCAGCGGTTCATTAGCCCCTGGCGACCAGGCTTCGATCAGGTCTGCCCCGAAACGGTCCAACGTGAGGCCGTAATCCAGGCGTCGCAACGTGACGACTCTGGCGTCAACACGATCAGCGGCCAGGTCTTCGAGCCGGCCTGANAGTTCTGCTCGACTGGCCCGGCTGAACACATCGGCTTCATCCAGAACACGTTCTTCCGGCAGGTCTGGTCCGAATGCGGATGGTGCGATGGCGAGAACTGCCGGGGGAACAGCCACTGCCGCCAACAACCAAAAACCAATGAGGGCGCTGACCAACCTGCGCAGGGAAGACATCAGACGAACCCAAACAACACCAACCCAGTCTGACGTCAGCTGTCGAGACTGTCGCGGTTGAGAGCTTCGATCGCCAGAACAATCATCTTGGCCTCACCCTCCGGCAAGGCCATTTGGCTAGCGAGCGAAGCCAGAAAAGCGGACTCCTGCTCTGACACGGTTCTGTCCGCGTGCACCAGTTGACAGGCAACAGCCAAAGCGGACTGCTGCTGAACGGTGTTCAGCACGGGCAGGGCCGCTTCAACCAGGCTCATCACACCCTTGTCGCGCAACTGCAACAGCAGCGCATCAAACAGATCGCCCATGGCTGCTTCAGAGCAGTCGGCNTACAAGGACCGGTATTCCAGCAAAGACCGCAAGGCGTGGGCCTCATCACGCCCAAGGCAGCCATCGCAGGCCACGGCTGCGAGGGCAATGGCAGCAAAGGCCTCGGCGTTGTTCATCAATCGATGGCATCACCACCTCATTTGAGCAAGATGTTGCGGATCTGCCACGACCTGTCGCATCGATGCCCACACCCGCCCGTGTCGTTCTGATCGTTGCAGTGGCTCTGCTTCTGCTGACGGTGCTGAATGCAGGGCTTGCTGATGCCGTNTCTCCCGAGCTGCAGCGGGCTGAGGTGCTCAGCGGTATGGCTGCCGTGGGGTTGATGTTGGTGGCGGTGCTCTGGACGAGAGCCGATCCAGCCCAGGCCAAACCACGGGACCTGCCAGGCGAACAGGGGCTGAAGCTTGAGCCGTCCCTCAGGTCGTTGGTACGCGAGGAACTGGCATGGGGGAGCCACATGTTGCTGACGGCGACACCAGCGGCCACGGTTCTGGTGCACTGGCAGGAACAGGTGTTGCTGCGGCGAGGGCTGTTGTGCAACGCCAACTTTTCACCGGGACCGATCTGCGACCGCGCCATCGAGCGTCAGCAGATCATCAGCCTCGTCAACACCAGCCTGTTCCCGGGGCGTGCTGAATTCGATGCCGTTCTGCCGGACTTACCGGCTGTGCTGGTCTGTCCCCTGGGGGCCAGTGGGGTGGTGATTGTTGGTGGCTGGTCGGAGCGATGCTTCTCGCGCTCCGACGAACAGTGGCTGGAAGGCTGGTCCGCCCGGCTCAGAACTGCACTGGAGAACGGTTAGGCGCCGGGTTCGCCTGGTCCTTGCCAGGGCTGAACCGCAAGGTGGATCGAACCGGTTGTCCTCCGGCCGTGAAGCGCATCCCCTGCTTCTCACTGAGCAGTCCCTCCAGACGTGCAGCCCTGGTGACCTGCTCAGGATCAGATCGGGTGAGCACAACATCACCATCAGCGATCAGACGCTCAGTACTCCAGTTCCAGCTGCACCGTTGCGCCCTCAGGGCCTCACCGGGCTGCTTCAGCCGACATGCCCGCGGAATGATCAAGGTTTTGGTGGGCTGATCGACAACGAAACCATCGCCGGTGGCCACCGCGGTGGGGCTCTCGGCCTGGAAGGGAACCATCGAGGTCAGCCGTTGGCGTCCGTAATCCCAACGTGTCAAACCAGCGTTGATCACGGTCTTGTCCTTGCCGAGGTTGAGGCGGACCGGTTGGAGTAGATCCAGATGGCGAGAGCGCGTGTTGCCCTTGAGAGCGGTTGCACGCAGTTTGCGCTCATCGGGCTGGGAGGCAAGCACCGGACCTTGAACGTTGAGATCTCCGCTGTCGAGATTCCACTGCCCATCAGCAGCGCGGATGTCGCTCTCGGGCGTCACCCCTTCACGGCGACGCCCTTTCCACTGCAGCAGTTGGGTGGGACCACTGAAGCGAAGCGTGTTGGTGTCCTGCAGGAAGGTCACGCTTTTGCTGATCAGGCGCGACTCCGCATCCAGGGCTTCAGGTCGCTGATCGATCACCATCCGAGCTGCCTGGGGTGACCAGACAAGTCGATCGCCCTGGATCAGCACGTTCTGATCCTTGAGCTGTTGGAGTTTGACGCTGCCTTCCAACACCACAAGTTCGCCATCGTTCAGCACCGTGGCCAGTTCGGCGCTGATCTCGTAGAAGGGCCGATCATTGCGGTAAAGGATCCCCTTGGGTTGCCGCGCCCGCACTGTTCGGCTCGACAGCTCATATCGGGCCTCAGGGCTTTTCAGATCCCAGTCCCTCTGCCCGTCCTTCCGACGCTGGTTCAGATCCAGCGATCGGAACACAAAAGGAGGAGCGGGGTCTTGACTCGATCCTGATTGCTGGGTGCAACCGACCAGGCCGGCAGAAACGATCGCCAGCAAGGGAGCGAAAAAATGAAGACGAGCCATGGGTTCAGAGAGGCTCTTCCAGTTCAAGCCGTTGCATCACGGGGGAGGGAGTTGGCAGGGCATGGCCACTCGACAGTCCACCCCAGGACAACTGCGATCGCCAGCTCGTCGCGTCCAGTGGATGGGCCAGCTGCTCAAGAATGCGACTACTCAGATCCGGAAGCAGCGGCGCCAGCAGCAGGCCAACGATCCGTGTGGCCTCCAGAACGGCATAGAGGTCGTTGCCCACCTCTTGCTCTTGACCAGGCTGTTTCATTCGGCTCCAGGGTGCCGTGTCGTTGAGATGGCCATTGGCTGCGATCGCGAGCTGCAGCACTGCCTCCGCAGCACTTTTGAACTTCAGCGAAGCCATCGCATCCATCACCAATGCAACCGCTGTGTCCGCTGCCTTGGCAAGGGCATGGGTGGTGTCCACCGCCTCGGTATGGGGGGGGACAGCATCCTCGAACCATTTGCGTGCCATCGAGGACGTTCGATTCAGCAGGTTGCCGATCGTGTTCGCCAGGTCGTTGTTCACGAGGTCGACGAAGCGCTGCTGTTGAAAATCACCGTCATCTCCGAACTGGATGTCCCGCAGCAGATACCAACGCACTGCATCGGCTCCACACCGCTCGAGCAACAGCTCGGGATCAAGGACATTGCCCAGGGATTTGCCCATTTTCTGCCCTTCACGGGTGAGAAACCCATGGCCGAAAACCTTTTTGGGGAGAGGAAGGCCGGCAGACATCAACATCGCGGGCCAGAAAACAGCATGAAAGCGAAGGATGTCCTTGCCGATCACATGAACGGAAGCCGGCCACCCGCTCTGTGCCAGCCGCTCAAGATCGACCGGACCTCCGTCGTCCAGAAGTGCCGTGAGGTAGCCAAGCAGGGCGTCAAACCAGACGTAGAAGGTGTGACCGTTGTGGCCCGGAACCGGGAGTCCCCAGGAGACGTTGACGCGCGATATCGAGAAATCACGCAAGCCACGGGCCACGAAATTGCGAACCTCCTGCCGCCGACTGGCAGGCTCAATGAAATCGTCCCTGGCCACCAGCTCTTCGATGGCCGCTTGATAACGGGACAAACGGAAGAAGAGATTCTCCTCATCACGCCACTCGAGCGGTTTCTGGTGAATCGGACAGCTTGGATCCTTCGCTTCAGCAGGATCGTCCTTGTACTCCTCGCACCCAACGCAATACCAACCGGTTTGGCGACCTGAGATCACATCACCGGAGGCCTGGACCCGCGCAAAGAATTGATCCACCAGCTGCAGATGGCGGGGATCTGTGGTGCGCACGAATCTGTCCTGACTGATGCCCCAGCGACTCCAGAGATCCCTGTATCGCGCACTGATCGCATCGCAGTGCTGTTGAGGACTGAGCTGCCGGGCCTCAGCTGTGCGTTGAATCTTCTGCCCGTGCTCGTCAACACCCGTGATGAACACAACAGAACCGTTGCTCAGCCGTTGAAACCGGGCCAAGGCATCACAGGCCAGGGTTGTGTAAGTGCTTCCGAGATGGGGGCGGTCGTTGACGTAATAGAGCGGAGTCGTGAGGGTGTAGGGCATCGTTGAAGTCGAACCTCCGCCGCAGGGCAGCGACCCCGGATCCTAACGACCACATTTTCCCAGCCCCCATGTCTGGTTTTAAGCCCCTTGCTGACGCATTCCGTTGCTGCGGCGATTCATGAGCTGGGATGTTGTCGTGTGGGGTGGAGGAACTGGCGGCACAGCCGCAGCAATCCAGGCCTCCCGGTCTGGCGCGAACACCCTTCTGCTAACCCCAGGGCCATGGCTCGGTGGCATGCTCAGCGCNGCGGGNGTCTGTGCACCGGACGGCCACGAAATCAGCTGCTGGCAAACCGGGCTCTGGGGGCAATTCATCCGCGCACTGTCCAAACGCGTTCCGCAGGGCCTGGATCAGAACTGGGTCAGCTGTTTTGGCTTCCGTCCGGAACAGGCTGAACAGCTGCTGCAGGACTGGGTCAAGGCCGAACCCCAACTGAGCTGGTGGTCNGGCTGTCGNCTACGGGACGTGAACCGCAACGGTGATCGCATCAACAGCCTCGTTGTGGAGCACGACGCGGCACGCCATCGACTCGAAGCAAAACAGTGGATCGACGGAAGCGACCTGGGCGATTTGATCGCACAGGCCGAGGCCCCATTTCGATGGGGATGGGAATCCAGGGAATCCTGGAACGAACCCAGCGCCCCGCCCCTCGCCGATCTGGAGACCGATTCCTTTTTTTCNGAACAGCCGGTGCAATCCCCCACCTGGGTGGTGATGGGGCAACTGAATGGGGCTGGNCCCGTTGCAGGCCATGGCGATCCACCGGCGTCCCCGTTCCAAGAAGCGCTCAACACCTTCGGGCTGGAGCGCACGATCACCTACGGGCGACTGCCCGGTGATCTGGTGATGTTGAACTGGCCGCTTCACGGCAACGACTGGCATCANGACTTGGCGCGCAGCATTGATCCCCTGCGGCAGCGACGCGACGACCTTGGACGTGAGATGCGTGAGCACAGTGTTCGCTTCCTGGAGGAACTGTGCCGTTGCAGCAACGGTTGGCTGACGCCTGGATCCGCTTTCCCGACGAACACCCCCCACCTGGCCCTGATGCCGTACTGGCGTGAAGGGCGACGCCTGACCGGTCGCGCCGTGGTGACGGAGCGGGATCTATTGCCGGTGGCTCCAACCGCAAGGCGGGGACCATTGATGGCAAGCAGCGTGGCCGTCGGCACCTACGCCAATGACCACCATTACCCGGGAGAGGACTGGCCCCTTGCACCCAAGAGTTGCCTCTGGGGCGGGCGCTGGACCGGGACGCCCTTCTGCATCCCCTACGAAGCTCTGTTGAGTGTGGAGATCAGCAATCTGATCGCTGCCGAGAAATGTTTCAGCGTCAGCCATATGGCCAATGGAGCCACCCGTCTGCAACCGCTGATCCTGAACATCGGCCAAGCGGCGGGGCTGGCCGCCGCCCTGGCCTCTCGCCAAAACATCAGCCCCCACGACCTCCCTTCCGCCGTCATTCAGCAGCAGCTGATCTCAGATCGATGGGCCCCTGCCGCTGTACTACCGATCTGGGACTGGCCCGGATGGCATCCGGCCTGGCAGGACGCCCAGGCACGGGGACTGCAAAACCCTGATGCCGTCAGGGTTGANGGNTCACTTGATCCACAGGTTGCCGGTGATCTGGCCNGACCTCAAGCCGATCAGGCGCCCTTGGAGCCGCANGCNCAAACCATCCACGGACACTTCCGTNGCGATCACGATCGCGGGACGTATCAGCTGGAACGGTCGGAAGGAGCAACACCCCTGATCACGCTTGAACCTGGGGTGAAGGANGCCTTGGATCAGCTCGANGACGGCCGTGACGTTCAGCTGATCGCCGTTGAAAATCCCTGGGGCCCTTGGTGGCGCGTNATCCAGGTGCTCACTTAGCGAAACCGCAGCTGAAGCTCGCCCTGATCAGGGTCAACGTGCTCCACCTGCATCTGCAGGAGGTCACCCGGCCTTGGTTCCACGCCCTGGGCCTGCCCCACCACGTCCACGGCCAGNTCCGGCACGTGAACGAGGGCCAGCTGATCCTGAGGACGAAGCCAGCGCAGAAACTGCACGGTCCAGGTGCGTTCACGATGCTGCTGCAACCAGACCTGTTGCCAATGGCGCTGGTCCTCTCGGCTGATCTGAACCGACTGNCGCAGGGGTGCCTCCAGGGAATCCAGTTGCGCGCTGATCTCAGGTTCATCCAAGGCAGGGGAACCCTCCATCCAATGGATCAACTGCCGATGCGCCAGCAGGTCCGCATAACGCCGGATCGGCGACGTGGCCTGCACATAGGCATCAAGGCCGAGGCTGAAGTGGGGCATCGGGCGCGTGCCCTGCACGCCACGGTTGAGACACCGCTTGATCGCCGCATCGCGGGCAGGTCCTTCCGGCACGGCATTGAGCTCCTGCTGCGTGGGCAATTCGGAGGGCGGTTGGCTGCGAAACGGCAACACCAATTGCTCACGCCGACCGATCTCCGCCACAACAGCACCCATCAGCAACATGGCTTCGCTCACCATCAGCCGCGCAGCGGATGGTTCGATCACCTGCACTTCCGGGCCATCAACGCTGCTTCGGAAGCGCCCTTCAGGGCGATCAAACCCAATGGCTCCGCGGGACAACCGCCAGCGCAATCGCTGCTTCAACAGCGACGCCAGTTCAGCAAGATCTTCATCACCCGGCGGCGCCAGTTCGATCAGTTCATCACCGTCTTCATAGGTGAGGCGGTACTTCGGACGCACCCAGCTGCGATGGCANCGGCTGTCTGCCACCTCTCCTTCGGGGCCAAGACGGATGCCAACACTGAGGGCTGGGCAACGTTGACCGGCACGGAGGCTGAGCACGTNGCTGGCCAGCGTCAGCGGAAGCATGGGCAGCACACCATCCGCCAGGTAGAGACTTGTGGCGCGACGTTGCGCCTCCCGATCAAGCGGGCTGCCCGGAGCAATCAGACGGCAGGGATCAGCAATGTGAACCCAGATCCACAGACCGGCTTCATCCCGCACAAGCGCCAGGCCGTCATCGATCTCCCGGGTTGCGGCATCATCCAGGGTGTAGACGATCTGATCGGTGAAATCGAGCCGTTGGTCATCTCCGATGCAGGGCTGTTGAGACCGTTCAATTAGCCGGGATGCCTCCTGCTCCAATGCATCCGAGAAGTGCGCGGACCAGACGCTTCCGCGTAAGGCAGAGGGCTCATGGGGATTCAAGAGTTGGCGTGTGATCAGCCATTGGCGGAGCGCCCTGCGCTCAGGGGGGATGCAGAACTGTTTCAGCAGTTCGGCGGTTTCTCCATCACTGAACTCGGCCGCATCGGCATCGGCCAATGCCACCAGACGGTCGAGACGTTCNATCCATGCAGGATTCAGCGTCAATCGGCGCTCATGGGTGAGCGGNAACGGTTCGAGAACAAGATCAAGCTGTCGGCGGTTGTCCGCCGCTAGCAACCGCTGGCGATGGGATTGCTGGCGCTGACGACGGATGTCATCAACGGCACGGGGTTGAACGGTGTGATCACGGCGAAAACGAAACCACACCTGATCGCTGTGCAGCCAGGTCCAAACGGCTGCCAGATCAGCCAGGCCACGAAAGCCCATCAGCAGGTCTGTCAACTCAGCTAGGGAGAGGCAGGGGACACCCCCCCCATCTCCTGCCTCGCTCACGAGCAACCACCAGGCTTCTGCAACGGTTCGCACGCCGATCGTGACGGCTTGGACCGCCTCTGGCGTGGGCAGCGCCAGGCGATCCGGGCCATCCCCTGGAACACCAGTGGGATTGAGGTCACGCAGCGGCAGGTCCTGGTCGCGACGTTGACCGCCAAACGAAACGACCGCCTTGCTGCCCTTGAGGGACAACAGGCGGCCGATCAGGGGCTGACCTTTCAACAGGACCCCAACGATGGCGTCGGGTTGCAGGGTGGTCTTCAAGGCCGACGCGATCAGCCTTCGGGATTCACAAAAGGCAGCAGAGCAACAATGCGCGCACGCTTCACCGCATTGGTGAGGTCCCGTTGCTGTTTGGCCGTCAGGCCAGTGAGACGGCGGGGAAGAATCTTGCCGCGTTCAGTGATGAACTTCTTGAGCAGATCCACATCCTTGTAATCGATGGGATCACCAGGCTTGATCGGCGAAAGACGCTTCTTGAAGAAGGAGCTGGACATGGGTCAGGAACGGATGGAAGAAAGACGGGCCTGCAAGATCACTTGATCTCCTTGTGGAGCGTCATCTTGTTGCAGTGGGGACAGAACTTCTTGATCTCCAGCCGTTCGGTGGTGTTCC
>NHIA01000021.1 GCA_002170825.1 Cyanobacteria bacterium TMED177 | reverse complement strand
AGCGCTGCTGCATCTGCTGCTGCTCGAGACCAGTTGCTTCCGTTACTGGGGGCAGGGCACCTGGACGGACTACGCCCGTGAATTGTTCCGTCGCGGCGAGGCTTTGTTGCAGGACGTGGCAATCGATGGCAGACAACCGACAACGGCTGTTTGATTGGCCCTCTGATCAGCCGCTGCTATGGCCTACGAACCGGGAACCACGGAATGCCGTGTGCTGATCAGCAGCAAGCTCCAGATCGAAACCATGCTGCTGGACCTCAGCAAGCTTGANGGGACGGACCTGATCCTTCAGCAGCTGCGCCAGGTGCACAACCAGCTCGAGGCCTTGCACGACCTNCGTCGCGCCTCCTGAGCTGCGGCGCCCTGCGGGCTTTTCTGAGAACAGCCGTTCACAACCCGTTACANGCGTGTAATGTTGTGTGAACAGCNGTTGACCNCATGACCGATTACACCACCGCGATNGTCGCAATGGTNGTGGTTGGCGTGGTTCTCACCGGCGCAGTCATGTANGCGCTGATGCGTCCTACCGACCTGCCCATGCTCAAGCGGAACAANGACTGAACNCATGGGTTTGTTCAGCGAATTACTCATCGCCGCAGCNGACATCGGCATNGCCGTCNTGGTGGCCGTGTCACTNCCCGCCAGTGCCACCCGCGCCTGAGCATCAGACACAAACGCTTGATCTTGATTGCATCTTCAANANCAAAGCTTGATTTTCACNTCGTGCCTGCGTGGGCGCAGGTTGCCTGGCAATCACGTCAATNCATCAGNCTTTAACTCACGGTCGAGTTGTTGGGAACTGTTGGACGTCATTGAATCGATGTCATTGTTTCAGCAAATTCAACCGACACGTTTGGTGTCAATGANGACGTGATTCAACAAATTCAGTTNNTANGTTCTGGCCGAACCGCCATGCGTGACGTGTCAGACCATCAATCCGCAGCCTGCATGGAAATGGATATCAATGCNTTGCGGCTGCTGCATCGTGTTGTGTCCGACGCCTANCTCAATTGGTCTGGAGGACTGCCCGAAGAGCAACTCTGCCTCTCGATGATGAGAACGCAGCTGTACGCAGCCTTGATGGATCATCTGCTCGANGACGAACAGATCTGATCAGCTGCTCAGGTCCGTTCCGACACCGATGACCGTGTGAACACCTTCTTTCCGGGAACGGATTGTTCCAGATCGCGCGTCAACAACGTCAGCCCCAAACCCATCAGGGCAAGGGCNGTTCCCTTGTCGCTGTCTGCAGCTGTTGACACCGCCCTGGCCAGCTCCAGATGTTGAGACCAGGAAAAGTGCATCGGAATGCGGGTCNTTGAGTTCAACCATTGTCAAGGGTGCANCTTGATCATTGGGCCAACATTGATGAATCAGGCAATGGTCTGTAACCANCAACTGTTCGGTGCTGACCACACATCCCAATCCGTGTCTGATTTGNTACATCAATGCTGGTCCAAGTCAATACATTCCTTGCAGTTCGCTTGAGCTGTCTTGGATCCCATTGCACTGACCCTTGGACAGAAATTTGAACTTGAGAAGCGCAGCCGNGACATCAGCACGATCACGGATGTGAAGCAGCTTCAGACCCTGACCAAAGATCTTCTCCTGGCCTGGCAGCAGGAAATCGCCCGCTCACGCCACGCCGTGCAGGATGCTCTGAGCTGACCCCATCAATGCTTGCTACGGGTCCAGCGACGCTCCAGCGCTGCGCGGAACTCCTCCGTGTCTCCAGCTTCAAAACGGGAGCGNTGGCGCCACGCCCGTGTGATTNTCCAGAATTTCCACGCCGAAGCAGCGGCAACCACCCCCCAAGCCAGCAGGTACCAAGCCGGATGCGGCACAACAATTGCCCCAGGAACAGAGCCATGATGATGGCCATGCGACCCACTGTCTCGCCATTGGCGCTCAGATTGACCTGCGCCGATCCGATCACCGCGATCTGTGGCATCCATCCGCCTACGCATCGCTGAACGCCGATGGACCCCGAGGTGCGCAACTTCGTGATCGCTCAGCTGCTGGTGATCGTGGTGCCCGTCGGGGTCTTGTTCGCCGTTTGGATCAGCATGCTGAACGTGAGCCGTCAGCGTTGATGGCGTGCGTCCACNACAGCAACNACATGATTCCAGCTCGGATTGACGATCCGATAGGTGCGCAGAGTCGCCAAGGATTTGGTGCGTGCGTTGACGAAGGCCTTGAACTCAGTCTTGAAACACATCTCCTTGATCCACTGACCTTCCTGATCAAGACGCTCNATGCAGTACATGGATTTCCGNTAACAACTTCATCAAAGTGCAGGTCTGGAGAAAGGACACGAAAACAACAGGCATATTTCGGGATCGTGCTGGAATCTCCTTACAAACATTTGGGCGGATTGGATGAGCTTGCTGGCTGCACTGTTCATGCCGGTGTTGATGCTGTTCCACCTTGTGGGTCCGGTCCCACCAGACCTGGGGATCCACGGCAACCAACTGAGCCCCTGCACCAGCACGGCCCACTGCAGCCGCCAGACCTGGCCAAGCCCCGATCCGCGCTCCAGCTTCGCGGCCCTGAAAGCCTTTGTCGCGGACATGCCGCGCACGGTGATCGTCGAGCAGAACGACGGCTACCTGCATGCGGAAGTCAGCAGTGCCCTGTTTGGCTTCGTCGACGATCTGGAACTGTTGGCTGATTCCGACGCCAGCAGCATCCAGGCCCGTTCGGTCTCCCGGCTGGGAGATTCCGATCTGGGTGTGAATGCCGCCCGGCTCAGCCAGCTGGCAGCGCTGGTGGCGTTTTGAAACGACTCAGACCTTGGCTTTCTTGAAGTTGCGAAGGTCATGGGTCATGTCCCGCAGACCAGTCAGGAAACCAATGGCGGCCATCGAGACGATGCCAACGATGATCACGGTCTCCAACAGAGCGTGGGGGTCGGCCAGTAACGATGGCCAGGCGCTGGTGAGTGCTGTCATCTCGGCAGAATCTGCGTTCTCCTGTTGGTAGCAATCCCACCTGTTTCCGCCATGCACGACATCATCTGCCCGCATTGCAGCAAGGCATTCAAGGTGGATGAGGCCGGCTACGCGAACATCCTCAAGCAGGTGCGCGACCGCGACTTCGAACAACAGCTGAACAAACGGCTGGCCCTGGCAGAGCAGGAGAAACGCAACGCTATCGAGCTCGCCATGGCCAGGAAGCAGACGGAACTGCAGGAACTGGAAGCCCAGCTGCGGGCCCGGGACGTGGAACAGGAACTGGCGGTGAAAGACGCTGTGCTGGCGGCGGAGAAGCAACGCGATCTGCTGGCCACCGAACTAAAACAGATGCGGGAAACTGGTGAAACAGCGGTTCGCCTGGCCGAAACCCGTTTTGCCAAGGAGATTCAGACGCTCACCCTGCAGAAGGATGGGGCCCTGCGGGACCTGAAGGCCCGGCTCGAGGCGAGCGACATGCAGAGACAGTTGGCGGTCGTGGAAGCCGTCAACTCAGTGGAGAAGGAACGGGACGATCTCCGCAACGCCCTGAGCCAGACCGAGCTGAAACATCAGCTGGCATCCCAGTCGATGAAGGATCGCTACGAAATCCAGATTCAAGACCGTGACCAGGCGATTGAACGCCTTCGCGACATGAAAGCGCGACTCTCCACCAAGATGGTGGGGGAAACGCTTGAGCAGCACTGCGAAACAGAGTTCAATCGCATCCGTGCAGCCGCCTTTCCCAGGGCTTACTTCGAGAAGGACAACGACGCCCGCAGCGGCAGCAAAGGGGATTACATCTTTCGCGACAGCGATGAAGAGGAGAACGAAATCATCTCGATCATGTTCGAGATGAAGAATGAGGCGGACACCACGGCCACCAAGAAAAGGAACGAGGACTTCCTCAAGGAACTGGACAAGGACCGCCTGGAGAAAGGCTGCGAATACGCCGTGCTGGTGTCCCTGCTGGAACCGGACAGTGAGCTGTACAACTCCGGCATTGTTGACGTCTCACATCGGTTCGAGAAGACCTATGTGATCCGCCCCCAGTTCTTCATTCCCTTCATCACCCTGCTGCGCAATGCGGCGCTGAAATCGCTGGCCTACAAGGCAGAACTGGCCCTGATCAAGGCGCAGAACATCGACGTCACCAACTTCGAGAATGATCTGGAGTCGTTCAAGAACGCCTTTTCCCGGAACTACGACCTGGCCTCAAGACGCTTCCAGACCGCCATCGATGAAATCGACAAATCAATCGATCATCTGCAGAAGACCAAGGACGCCCTGCTGGGGGCCGATCGCAACCTGCGCCTTGCCAATGACAAGGCCCAGGATGTGACGGTGAAGAAGCTCACCCGCCGCAATCCCACAATGGCGGCCAAGTTCGCCGAGCTTCAGGATCAGGATTCCGCCTGATTCAGGCAAACTTGCGGGGATAGGGCGTATTGCCGGCAAGCTCCAGATCGATCTCGCGGCAGATGTTCAGCAAAGCGCCGAGCCCAAAATCGGGACCGTTGGGGCCATCAATGAATGCTTGAAATTCAGCATCGCTGATGCCATCACGCACTTCCCAGATGCAGAAGGCAGGTCCTTCAAGACCAATGGGGTTGAAAGAATGGTTGTAGAAGCCAGCTTCAAGATTGCGGGTCACGGCTTCGTCCCAGCCACCACCGGGGGCCAGGGCTTTCTGAACGGTCTCAAACCATTTCTGTGCGGTTTCGGCACGGAATTCGTGTTGAACGTGGAAAAAGCGGGATGCCATTAGTTGGTGTGTGATGGAAACGAAAGGGAGACCGATGATCACCAGGGCCACCGGTCTCCTGATGCAAGGCGAAAGCCGTTAATCAACCAGCGATGTTGACCCCTTGCTTGGTCACGATCTCGACCACCTTGGCCATGTCGTTGAGATCCTTCTCGTTGGCCTTGAGGCTTTGGAACACGGCTTCGACGCCGCCGGGCTGGCCAACCATCACGTAGCGGCAGAAACCGCCATTGGGCGTGGGAGCGTGAACCACTCCGGCCTTCACCTGTTGGCAGCCGCCGGTTGGAACAATCGTCGTTTCACCGTTCACGTTGAGGTTGAGCTCACCCTCCAGCACCAGATAAGTCTCGTCCCAGGCATGGGTGTGCGGCGGCTGGCCGACCCCGTCAGGCGTGGCGAATTCAGCAACGCTGTATTTGCCGTCGGTCTGTTCTTTGGTGAGCCGCAGGGTGATCGAATCACCGAGCACATTGCACACTTCAGGCTGGTTGTTGACCACAGCGGACATGGGACATCCCGGAAACTGCTTCAGCATCCAATGGACCCAGCCTTTTGGTTGGTGTCCTCGACCACTGATTCGGTTGTAACGGGACAACCTGCACCTCTGACACGCACGTCATGCCCTCCACACCACGCAATCGCATCGGCGAGGTTTATGGACAGCTCACCGTCGTGCGCTCATCGCAACGACGCACCAAATCGGGAAACGCCTACTGGTGGTGTCAGTGCATCTGCGGCCGTGAACGCGAAGTTCCAGGCGACAAGCTCTCTTTCAACACAGCACGACGCAAACCCACCGTGAATGCCTGCGAGGAGTGTGCACGGGAACGCCAGGTTGAGGGGGTGTACCGCAAGAACGACCGTGAGGAAAAGGAGCGCCGTCTCGCCTCAGTTGAAAGACGAGAGCAGCTGAAGGATCACGTGCCGCAGCGCTGGCTCAGCCTTCCGCTCACCGATGCCCACGCTCGAGAGCTCGGGCAGACGTTGTTTTTCCGGGGGACGACCTGCCTAAGGGGTCACCTGGCACCATCCCGCATCAATGGTGGTTGTCTGACTTGTGCTGGTCAGTGTCCATCTGCGGAAGGCTGGCCACCAGCCAGGCCCAAAGGGTCATGACGGATGCACCAAAAGCCATTAATGCCAGAAGCTTGGTTTCCATCAGAGAAAATCGAAATCGTCTTCTCCGTCACCCGCAAATGCATTCATCACAAGGGCTGAGAAAGGGATAAAAACCGCTGCAATCACAAGGATTTCCATGGAATAACCCGTCGTGGAACAACGTTAATACACATGACTTTACAAAAAGTTTCCGTTGCAACCGTTGATTAGCGCTGAGTGCAAATACTCAACCAAAAAGGGCGAGGCAATGGCTGGCTAGGCATTAAGCCTCGTTGTCAGGACTTACAAACATTCCAGACTTCAAAAAGAAAATGAATTGGGGCCATGCAGTTGCTCAAAGCCGCCNCGAAGACCNTCAACGGACTGCTGCCGTCGCAGGAGCTGCGCTCCACGGACGAGTGCCGNCAGCGCAATGATCGNCAAAGCTATNTCCACATCACACGCCAANTGGTCAGCGCCCAGTTCGTGTTAGCCGATGGACAGCTCTCTGCCCGGCTCTGGCAGGAGGTGGCGGATCGCGACATGGACCTCGGCCGCGTGATCAATCTCCTGTACTGCTGCAGCAGCCCCGAGGACGATGAGGCCATGCAGGACGCCGATGAGGGCTACCTGAGCCTGATCAGCCGCGACGATCCCTGATCGACAGCGTGGCTTTCGGCCGCAGCAGCTTCAGAGCTCAAACACCGTTCCCAGCACCATGGCTGGATGCGTGCTGGTGGACGCACGACCGCGTTCCAACTGGATCAGCATCGTGGCGTGGGCCATGAATCTGACCGCCGACAGAACGGCGACACCGATGCAAAGGGGGCAGTGCGTCAATCCCATGGGTAGAGGCTCCCAGATCCGACGTCCTGCGGCATCAAGCCGTTCGATTTCTTGATCTATCCACGCAACACCCACCAAACCAAAACGCTCAGCACGATGCCCTTGGCGAAAGAGAGCCACATCAATCCGTAAAGGCCGAGGCCTGTCTGGCGCATCAGAGCATTCATCAGCAGCTTGTGCCATCGAATCGGCAGCGGATCCCCCTCGGTGCTGAACTGAGCAACACGCTTCAGCGGAAGTTCGGCCAGCCGAGCCATGGAGATGGAAGATGCAGAGTGTCTGTGCAGGCTGGCTGGTAAAGTGCNNCCTTGCTCTCCCTCAAGGGAAACGGATGAGTCAGGTCACAGTCGGCGAAAACGAAGGCATCGAGTCAGCGCTGCGTCGTTTCAAGCGTTCCGTGGCCAAGGCCGGCATCTTCTCCGACCTGCGTCGCATCCGCCATCACGAGACTCCCGTGGAGAAGTACAAGCGCAAACTCAAGCAGCGCTCCCGCAACCGCCGTCGCTGAGTCACAGCTCGGGGATTGTCTTCTCAATCGAAAGCGGGCCTTCACCGGCCCGCTTTTTTGATGGGCGAAGGGTTCCACTCAGGCACACTTCGTTCCGGTAACACGCCCTGAGCAGCCGAACACAGCTCGGCAGTGGACCGTCACAAACACAGGCCGAGTTCGCCAGACTCCAATCCCTGAGCTCGTCCATTCCAGCGTCGCCCGATGTTTCTGCCCCCTCCGTTCTGCCCCATCAGTGCGGCCCGGATCGCCGGCCTTAAGGCAACAGTCACCCTGCTGCTGATCCTGCTGATCAAGTCCAAGCTGCTGCGGCTGAAGATGTCGCTGCTCGGCTCGGTTCTGGGCTTCGCCATGCTCGTGGGCTTCCTGATCACCACAGGCGCACTCACCCTGGTGGCCGGTGGTGCCTTGGCCTACGCCGCTTCAAAGAACCGGAGCAACTGAGCCATGACACGCCGTTTTGAACTGCTCTCCGGCATCGGCATGGCTGGACTTGGCGTTGCTGGTCTGGCGGGCGGGGGACTGCTCTGGACGTTCCAGGGCAAGATCTACGGGCTGAGCACCACCCTTACAGCACTCGTCGTGCTTGCCATCAGCCTGGTACTGCTGAAACCTCTCCCCGCCGAACCACTGCTGGAACCATCGGTCGTCGACGCGGATCAAGAGGTCGGTTCAGCTCTCTCCCTGCAGCTCCCGGAAGTGTCTCTGGTGGGTGCCTTGCTGGCGGCCGCCGGCACCTTCGGCCTGGCCGCGTCTGGCCTGGCCTGGAATTTCCAGGGCTTGGCCCTGGGTCTCACAGGGACGATCACATCGATCGCAGCACTGGCGTTCAGCCTGCTGTTCCTCTGGCCGGTGGGGGGCAAATCCCAGGTTGAAACCACACCGCAACCCGCACCGGTCTCGGAACCGATTGCTGCTACGGCAACTGTTGACGCGCCACCAGAGCCGGTAATCACAACGGCTGAAGCCATCAGAGCCGAGTTAGCTGCCGCGCAAGCGGATGCTCCCTCAGTCAATCTGTCCAATTTTGCTCCGGACTTTCTTCTGCCCGGCCGTACGTTGCCACAACCGAATCGCAAGGCTGGACCATCTTTGGGCCGCTATCGCGACATGGTCGATGAGTTGTTCCGTAGCTGAGACAAACTGTTCATCACCTGCCGGTACCAAGGTGTCACGTCCACGGCCGTTCTGCCGGGGGTCGAACGTCCCGCAGTTCGCCAGGTTCCGACGTTTGGATCCAACCCCGCATCCTCCATCTCGCGACGAAGACGTCGCATCACAGGAATCAGCAGCACGGCGAACACCAGTGCAAACAGCAGCAGAAACGGCAACAGCGACAACATCCACACCGTTGCCACGGCCGTGACGCAACCTCCCAGCAGAACGCGGAGCCAGCGTGGTGCCCTTGTCGTTCGCCCGGGCAGTTGTTTCATGGCGACGTCACGACTGCGCTGCCTTCAAGGCTTGCAGACCGAGCATCAAGTGGGTGCGGAAGCTGCCAAGAGCCATCACCTGCTGTGGTGAGCGGTGTTCACCCGCGCCATCGCCCTCCTGCGCGATCTGCCGAAGCAGCCTGCGGGTGTGGGTCGCCCACCGGTTTAAATCCGGATCAAGGCTGGGGCCATCGGAACCACCCTGTTGATCGGCAGCATTGGTCGACTGGGGAGCACTGCATTGAGCCGTCTTCAGCAGTTGACTGAGCTGCCGATGGCTCAAGGCATCAGGGATGAACGGTGATTCGTCTCGCATCACGAGTGGTTGATCAGAGATGACACGACCCTATGGAGACGATCAGGACAGCACCAGTTCGGTTGACAGGGGGATCACCGCACCCGCTCAAGGGCTCTCACGAAAAATGCGATCGAGCTCCTGACGAAAAGCAACGTTGCTCAGGGGCTCCGCCCCGCGCCGTCGCCTGTTCCGTCTCAACAGAGCAGCGATCCACCACAGCTGCAACAGCGCGAACAAACCACCCGTCACCAGCAGGCTCAGATTGGCGCTGTTCCAGTCCAACAGCACGGATTCAATAGATGGACTGGGGAAGCGTGAAGCCGGACTGCATGTGGCCGACGTCCAACATCACGTAGGTGAGCCAGATCAGCACGGCGGCGATCCCGGCACCAGCGGCCACCTTGGCCAGGGAACGACCGATCATCTCCAGAAGGCTGACCTCTTTCATCGAGCGTTGGGAACAACAACCTGATTCTGCCGTGACTGCATCCAACCCTGGTGTGATGCCAACCTCGGAGCAACGCAGAAAAGCCATGGCCCTCATTCCCCGCTGGCGCTACATGACGCCCCAGGCACGCCAACAGACGCGCAACGCCGGCATCACCATCGGCATTGTCGTGCTGGCTCTGGCCCTGCGGATCCCCCTGGNTTGGTTGTTGCTGGCATTGGCAGCCTGGTGGCTCTGGGGTCGACTGCAGCGCTAAAAAAAAGACCCCGCCGAAGGCAGGGTCTTGGGCACACCGACGTGTGACCTTGTTTCCACGTCGGTTGGCCTCCTCACAAANCCAAGCTGTCAAATCAAGGACCAGAGAGGAACAGGCAGGGTGCGGGAGCGTCAANTGGCACAGTGCCAATTTCTGACGGCTCCTCAGCCAAGACCGAGCAGACCGAAGCCGATCTGATGGGCGATGCCCTGGCCCGTGATCACCTCGGTGAGCAGACCGATCAGNAAGCCCAGCATGGCCACGCGGCCGTTGAGCAACTCGGCCCGGCCCATCCGCTCCGATTGGATCTGGGCGCGAGCAGCATCCTGGTACCAGTCATCGCGGGACTTGGCAGCGGAATCGGACATGGGATCCATGAAAGATGACGCAATGTTAAGCCGACTTGACGTCCTTGGAGCAAATCTCANNCGATCAGCTCAGCAGNCCATCCATGAAGCCATGGGCGTGCTCCACCGCCAGGTCCCAGTTCATCGGCTCCGTGCGCCCGGAGCTTTTGCGNGGCGTGAAGCTGTGATCGCCATCCGGGATCCAGGCCACCCGAACCGAACCACCCAACTGATAGGCCTCCACCTCCTCCCGGCGCCCCATGGCGTCGCGCTCGCCCTGCACGATCAAACATGGTGAAGTCATCACGGCAAGGTGCTGGGCGCGAAACTGCAGAGGCTTCCCGAGGGGATGAAAGGGATAGCCAAGGCAGATGCCGCCCCGAACATGTCCTGAAGCGGCAAGTTCATCGAGCAGAACGCTGCCGAGCCGACCTCCCATGGACTTGCCGCCGATGAACAACGGCTGGGTTTCGGCAAGCTGATCCACCGCGTCGCGAAAGACCTGGAGCAGGATCTCGGGTCGATCCGGTGGAGCCTTACGGCCCGTTGCTCGCTGCCGGGCCATGTAAGGAAAATCGAAGCGATGCACACGCCAACCCCGATCAGCGAGGCCCTCGGCCATCGCCANCATGAACGGGGAGTCGGACCCGACGCCTGCACCATGCGCCAGAAGAATNCCTGCCGGCGCNGCGAGCGGGCCCGAAGAGATCAGTTCAACGGGCATCAAGTGTTGAATCAGCGTGTCGCTGCAGCTTCGGGCATCGCAGGGGTCTTGGCTGCGAGGGCATCGAGGCTTGCTGCGGTGCTCACGGAGGGAGCATCGAAGCGACGGGCGATCAGCTCATCAATCGAGAGAAGGCCAGGACCACAACACAGCACGGCAACAGCGGCAGCNAAGTAAAGACCCAGCAGCTCAAGCAGATAGATGTTGAAACCCGCCGTGACGATGGCGTGATAGATCGCGACACTGATGGTTCCAGCCACAGCCATGGCACCGACCCGGGTGAGCAGGCCGGTGATCAGCAACCAGCTGCCGATCACCTCGGAAAAGGCCGCCACGTAGGAGAGAAGGATCGGGAAAGGAAGATGCAGGGGGCGTACGAACGCGTCTGCGAAGTTTTCGATGTTGGCCAGCTTCTCGTAGCCGTGATGGATGAGCAGTGCTCCGGTGAACACCCTCAGCAGCAGAAGACCGAGATCGGCCGCGAAGGAGCGGGTAAGAACGAGGCGGATCATCAGTCCTGGGTTAAACCCACAAAACTTAAAAAATTTTCGTGAAGCCCCGAGGCTCTGCGGCCACGGGGCAGACGATTTAGGTGTTTCTACTCAGTCGATCATCAAGGGGTTCCGGCCCTCAATCGAGCTCATCGAGCTTGGCGTTGTGCTCCTTTTGCATCTCCACCATTTCGCCGCAGGTGAGCGCAGGGGCGTATTCGAAATCAAGACCGAACATCGACCGCCAGACCATGAAATGGCGGAACAGCGCCTTGGCATCAGCGGCCTTGCAAATCACGCAAACCCTGCCGGACTCGGGCATATGGAGGCGTGCGACCAGCTCGAAACCCTCAAAACTGTCGTCGGCGGCACCGGACTCCATGTACTTGATGAAAGCCGTGTAGCCCTCGTCCTGGGTTTCAGTGGGGATCTGTGCGTTGCAGACGTAGAACTGCATGGGTGGCGTGTTGAGGACCCAAGCGGTCTAGGTCCACCAGCGCGTGAATCTCCGTGCCCGGCGCGACAGAGGCCGATGGCTGCACAACGCTTCAGGGCGTGTGATCGCGAGCAACAGGGCACCCATCAATGTCACATTGCGAACCAAACCAGGATCTTGAACAGAGCCGTGAAAGATCAGGGTTGTCGGCAGCAAAAACACCAACAGCAATGCAGCACCGATCCGCGTGTCGCGGCCAGCAATCAACAGCGACGATCCAACAATCAACAACGTGATCGCAGCCGCCAGCAGAGCCGAAGCAAATGGCACCGCAATGCCCTTGCTTGCGATGCTCGCAACGGTTCCGTCGAAATCAAGGAGCTTGCCGGGTACGGCACGGATGAACATTGCCGCAAGGGCGATGCGCCCGACCCGGTCAAACAGCTCAGTCGTCATAGACGAGACATTCAGGCTCGTCGGGGTTCTGTTCGCAGAAGAGCTCCAGCGGAGAAGGATCGTGCGTGTCGTTGGGGAACTGCTTCTTGTGATCCAGCAGCCATTGCAGCTCTTCAGTGAGGTGACGCACCTTGCCGTCGTTGTGATCAGCGAGGGCCTTGAGGAATTCCTCCTGGTCCTTCTGAATGTGCTCGTCGATGGTTTTCATGGTGCAGGGCTCGCCTGACGACATCTGGGTGTTAGCGGCACAACACCGCTGGAATCAGTCGGTATTTCTACCTTTATCGGCGAAAGAACACACGGGATCAAACAGACGCTGGGTCACGTCCTGTGACACCTGCTGGCCAGCACGGCAAAGAGCATGGAAAGTCTGTTTGACAAAACTCGGCTGTTATGCATTTGAACGAGCGGGTTGTGCTCACAGGGGCGGTCCTGTTTGGCCTCGGGCTGGTGGCTGGAATCGCCATCGGATCCACGACAGCGGTCTCCGCCCTGACCCAGGGAGCCCCTGATGTGCTGCAGAGCTGGTCTGGCGTCGTGGCGATGCCATGACCGGTTTGGCATGGTGGAGATGTCTCCCGACGTGCGTTGATGAGCACTCGCAGGGCGTACACCGTGCGCTACCGGACTCCTGAAAACACCACCCTCGAGTCCTGCTTTTATGCCACGGATGCCTTTCAGGCCCGGCTGCTGGCCATGGAGTTCAACCGCTACATCCAAGATCACCCCAACCGCATCGATCGAATCGTCAGCGAGAGCCCACGCTGATGCTTCCAATGCTGATCAACTGTTCGAGACGGGCCGTGAGCTTCTGCTCCGTTCGATCGAACTGATCGTGGTTCCCCGCCACGTAGGCGAGCTCATCACGGGTAATCACCTGATGGGTGACCGCGTCGAGGTAAATCTGAACCAAGGACATCGTTGCGACGTCAGAAGGCGACAATCCTGGCAACAGTGAACGGGTAATGGAGGCGTCCGGCGATACGGACGGAAGCGCAATGGAACGCCTGCGGATTCAAAGCCTGATCAAACAGTGTTCTCTGGGTTTATTTGACCTGGCCTGTGCCGTCAGTGGTCATGCCACCTGGGATCTCAATCTGCCGGTCGGCGTGATCGATGCCCGACGCAGCAAGCCGAAACTGATGGTGACCGCCGTCGGCACGATCAATTCCATGGTCCGGGCGTCAGCCACGATCGGTCACCCCCTGATGAGGCGCTTCTTTGAACGGATGGAGGCCGTCGGCCTGGATCAGGCGATGAACGAATCGATCGGTGGAGCCGATGCCGATGCCTTCGCGGAGATCTGGCAGGCCTACAAGGACGAACGTCGCCATGGAGATGCCCCGATGTGGAGCATCGACGACGCCACCGACTTCGTCCTGAAATCGCGGGAGGCCCACACCGATCGGGAGGTGGCCTGCGTCGCGATCTTTCCAGGCGATCCCCACGCCATCGCCACGTTTTCAGTGCCGATTGCCTTTCTCACCCGTGGCTGACCGCGTCAGTTTGCAGCGTCAGCGGCGGCATCTTCGTCCTTGCGGCACACCCACTTCGGCAGTGGTTTGCCGTTCTCGTCCTTGCAATCCTTGAGGTTGGATGATTCCACATCTTTCTTCAGCTCTTCGGCACCTTTGCGGATTCCATCCACGTCCAAGGTGCAACCAGTGCCCAGGCAGGCCAATGCCATCACGATCGCGAGCGGTCGAAGCATGAATGGAAAAGCAACTGGTGCTGTTATGCCCCAATCTCTGTCTCCCTGCAGCACAACAGCCCTGCCATGAGCGTCGTTGAGGGCCTGCTGCAACTGGCACTCGGGTTGATCGCCCTGGTGGCCAATGCGCTCTCGGCCTTCGCGGGAGGGGGAGCGGGCCTCGTGCAGTTACCGGCACTGATCCTGCTCGGGCTGCCTTTTGCCACCGCACTGGCCACCCACAAGCTTGCCAGTGTCGCCCTGGGACTGGGTGCCGCCAGCCGCCATTGGCGAGCCAGCAGCCTTGACCCGATCCTCTCCAGCCTGATGCTCATGGCGGGGCTGCCTGGTGTCTGGCTGGGGGCCAATGCTGTACTCGCAGTTCCCGATCGCTGGGCCACCGCATCCCTCGGGCTGCTCACCCTGGGACTGGGTCTGTACTCCGCCCGCCGTCCGGAGCTGGGCAACAACAACAGACCGACCCCTCTGAACCGCCGCACCGTCGGCATCGGCGCTGCCGTGCTGTTCGCCATCGGCATCCTCAACGGATCACTCACCTCAGGCACCGGCCTGTTTGTGACCCTTTGGCTGGTGCGTTGGTTCGGCCTCAGCTACACCCGTGCCGTGGCCCATACCCTGATCCTGGTGGGACTGGCCTGGAACGGAACAGGTGCACTGGTGCTGGGCTTCAGCGGCGAAATCCGCTGGGATTGGTTACCGGCGCTGGTAACAGGCTCGTTGCTGGGGGGTTACCTCGGCGCCCACCTCTCGCTTGAGAAAGGAAGTCGGATGGTCAAAAGAGCTTTTGAATGGCTCTCCCTGCTGATGGGAGTGTCACTGCTGATCCGGAGCATCTGAGCCTTCAGGGGTCAGGAACCGACCTGCGAAGCGTGTGGCAAGAACCACGGTGGCCACGCCGTACACCACAAAAGTGATGACCTGACCGGACGTTCCGGTCTCGTAAACCTCACCGGTCAAAAGCATCCAATCCATCAGAGACGCCACTGTCCCCCAGATCACGACCCACACCGACACGTAGGTGATCCCTCGCAACGTCTGATTCACCCTGGTCGAAGCGGCTGCTGTAAGGCTAAAGAAAGAGCATCAGATCTCAGACGTTGGTGTCTCACTCCTTCCACTCCGCCTTGGTTCCGCCCCTGGTGAAGAATCTTCTGAATCTGAGCCATCTGCTCAAGCGGGCCGAGGCCCATGCCGAAGCCAACGGATACCCGGCCTCGGTGCTGCTCTCCAGCCGGCTCTATCCGGACATGTTCGATCTCACCCGTCAGGTGCAGATCAGCACCGACATCTCGCGTCGGGGCGTGGCGCGCCTGGCACTACGGGAGGCGCCGAGCATGGAAGACAGCGAAACGGAGGTGACTCAGCTGCTCGCCCGGATCAGCAAAAGCATCGACTTCATCGAGAGCATTGCGCCGGAGGAACTTGAGGGAGCTGAGCAACGCGAGATACGGCTGCCCATCCCCACCAGCATGGGTGGAGGGGAGCGGGTGTTCGCCGGAGACGACTTTCTGCGCTCATTCGTGCTCCCCAACGTTTATTTCCACGTGACCACCGCATTCGCCATCCTTCGTCACAACGGCGTGCCAATCGGAAAATTCGATTACCTCTTGGGTGAAGACGCACCCTGAGGCCCTGTCACTCCCGTAATGTCAGCCGGCACTGGGACGGGAGATGCCAAAGAAACGCCGCAAACTCAGCAAGGAGATGGAGGCCGAGATGGCCTCGGCCAAGCGCAAGATCGAGCTGATCTCAGCACTGATCAACGACATCCGTGACGAGGACATCCAGGGCGAATATCTGGGTGCATTCGGACAGATCCGATCCGCCGTGGTGAACCTTGTGGCCAAGTACACCACGGACGGATTTTGCGAGGAAACCGAAGGCCTGCTCGCGCTTTACAAGGGTCTGATCACCCAGTTTGAAGAGGAATACGAGCTCTGAAATCAGAGCTCGTATTCCTGGCTCACAGCACTGGTGTCAGTGGCTGTAGTTGACGCCTCGGTAACGGAAGCTTCCAGCAGCCTGACCAGCGGATTCATGGCCGGTGCTGTAGGTGCAGCCGCGGTAAGTGAGCGTGCGGACAGGGCGAGCATCGTTTTGACGAGCGGCATAGACGCCGCGGTCATAACGAAGCTGTTTGGACTGGTCTTGCACGGCCTGAGTGTAGGAGTGGCCGCGATAAAGCAGTGTGGTCATGGGTGGCGTCCGAGAAAGGCCGGCGTCCCCGTTCCATGGCGCCGGTCGAACTGCGCTCCGCTGTGTAGCGAAGTGAACGTTGTGTAGCGGTTGCTACAACCTGGTTATAGGACAAATGCACGGCGCAGGGAAGTGCTCCCATTTACAGATCTCAATGCGCCCAACCCAAACCAGTGGCGAGGGTGCGCGTTTGGGTGCGCACACGTTGGAACGCTTTGCAGCGTTGAAAGAGATAGCGTCGTGCGCTCAAACACAGATCGATGCCCCTTCGGCAAAACAACACCCAGGTCTCGCCGTTACGGCTCAAGATCACCCTGTTGATTGCCGGCTTCGGGCCGCTCATTGCTGTCGGTCTGTGGTTGCAATCCAAAGGATTTTTCAGCTGATGACCGTTCTCCGCACGCTCCCGCAAGCACTGCTGCTGACCTTTCTTGTTGCGCCAGCGGCCATCGCCGAGACCGTGCAGATCACACTCAAGAACGGCGACATCATCAACGGCGAGCTGGTGGAAGAAGAAAGCAGTGAAACCGTGAAAGTGGTGATCCACCCCCAGCTCGGTCGCCTGGAGGTCAGCCAGGACGCGATCAAGCCGAAAGAAAAGCCCCCGGCCTGGAAATCGTCCATTTCCGCTGGTATGAACGCCACCGACAAAGACGGCAACGGCACCTTCTCAGCCAACATCAACGGTGCCAGCCGCTACAACGGCGAAACAGACACACTGAAAATTATCGGCAGCCTCAACTACACAAGGAACAATGACAAGGACAAGCCTGCTGAAATCAAAACCGAGAAGGGAATGGGCTCGATCCGCTACGAGCGAAAACTCAGCGACAGCTTCNGGCTCTATGCCCAAAGCGANTACGACTACAACGGCCTGAACACGGCTGGCATCAACACTCTGACGAACTCGCTGGGTGCTGCGTTCCCTGTCGTGGACTCTGAATCCTTGAAGCTGACACTCTCGGTGGGCCCGTCCTTGCGCTGGAGCGACGGAGGCANGGGNTGCGACATCGACGAGTATTGCGGCAACACCTACGGCGGAGGCAGCTTCATCACGGACATCAGCTGGACGCCCAATCCTTCTTTCCGCTTCAGCATCAACAACAATNTTTCAGCAATTTCCGCTGATGACGTCAAGCCCACCAACAAATTCACTGCGGCAGTCAAGTTTTTCCCATCCTTCACAAGCGGCCTGTTCACCTCCCTTCAGTTCGTCTCCATTTACGACAGCATGAACTCACCTGAACAGAACAACACCGTCACAGGACAGGTTGGCGTTGAGTTCTAAGCCATGTTGATGCCACCTCTCAATGCGGATGGCCTTCGCACGCTGTTCACCAAGCCCTACGGAGCTCCGGGCCCCACTCCGGAGCAGTGGAAGTCGGTCTATGCCGAGGATGTTGAGTTCATTGACCCAACCCAAACCAAACAAGGTGTCGACGCATACATTCAAGCTCAGGATGGGTTGATGAAGCGATGCGACGACGTGTTTCTAGAAACCGAGCATGTCGCATGCGATGGAGACATCGCCTTCGTGGAGTGGCGCATGGGCCTAAAGATCAAAGGGATTGAGTTCATTTATCCCGGCACCACATGCCTTGTCTTCGGGGCAGATGGACGCATTGTCAAGCACAGGGACTACTTTGATTTCGTTGGGCCGACATTTGGCCCCGTTCCCGTCCTTGGTCCTTTTGTGCGTTGGATGTACAAACGGTTTGTGTCTTGACACTGCCCCGATCGAGGTAAAAATCTGCTCATAATGCCATTCGGTTTTCAACCCCGATGGATGATGAACTCGACAAATTGATCGCGTGGATCGACGATCGTGATACCGAAGCCGAGCAGTGGCTGAATGAGCAGGCCGCAGATCGTTTCAACCTGCCGCACGAGTCAGAAATGAACGATTACATTCACTCCGTCCTGCGATCCGAACTGTTGCCTGACTGAGTCCACTCACGGTCATGTTCTGATCGGCCCACCGGCCAGCGGAAAATCCACTGCGGCACAGCATCTGTCGTTGCGATTGAACGCAATGGTGGTTTCAACTGACGACCTGCGACAGGAGCTCTGGGGCGACCCATCGATTCAGGGCCCATGGCCAAAGCTGGAGAGACGGCTTCACCAACGCATTCACGCGGCGATCCAGGACAAGGGCCGCGTGATCGTGGACGCCACCCATGCAAAACCGCGCTGGCGTCGACGTCTGATCCAAGAACTCGAACCACACCATCCGATGATCTGGTTCGGCTGGTGGTTGCAAACTCCTCTGGAAACCTGTCTGCTCTGGAATCAATGGCGCCGTCGCCAGGTGCCGGACGAGGTGATTGTGCGCTTTCATGCCGCTCTTGTGCATCCAGACACCGCTCCCCGCAAGGAGGAAGGTTTTCACCAACTGCACCGCCTCGACCCATCCAGAGGAGATCTTGCTGAACAGATCGATGCGGCCTTNCCCCCGTCNTGAAGAAAGTTGAGNACCCCGTGNAAGCCAAGCGAAGCCGACTCAATCTGCANCCAACCGCAGCAGTGGAATGACCCTCGGTGAACTGTTCCTCGAAGCCATGTCCACTGGCGTGATCACCAAAGGCGAAATGACCTGGGTGACCTCTCACCAGAACCGTTTCAGCCGCACCGAAGAAGCCGTGGCCCAGCGCCTGGGCCGCCTGATCGACGCAGGCAGCATCCAGCTGGGGTGCCGCATGCCGATCCGCTGATCCAGCCTCAATGAAGGTGTTTGCGGCGGGGTCCGCGCCGGCGACGTTTGACCAGGCGAGAAGCCACGAAGGACTGATCCACAAGCACCAAGCGCCACCCCAGCCACGACAGCATCAGCAGAAGGATCGGAACAACGAGAAGCCACTGCACAGTCAAGGCTCAAAGTCAGGGATCACAGGCAGAGACTGCTGGCCCACAGCTCCGCATCCTCACCGAGATGCTCGCGCACACAGCTGGTGACGCAGGCGCCGTCCTCCAGCGAACAGAGCGTGATGCATTCCATGCACGCATCAACGGCATCCCATCGACTCGACTCAGCCCCTCCACCGACGGAGCTGTTCAGGGTTGAGGTCTTCACAGGCCAGCAGCATCGCTATCAGCGTTTTAAGTCAGCAAGCCCTGACTGTCGCCAACAAGATGAAGACGGATGAACAGCGATCAGCGCTGGCCATCCTCATGCAACGAACATTCCAGAAGAGCTGCATAGAACAAGGTGCGCAGCTTCTGAAGATCCTCCTGTTCGCGTGGGTCAGGCCCACCGGGCCATTTCTCCAGATAAAAACTCAAGGAGCGATGCACAAGCCGGATGGCTTGTGCATCCAGATCAAACTGGAGCGCTGGCGAAGGGTCGGTCATNCCTTGATTCTGGCCGCANNACCGGTTGACGAACGCAGCCATNGCGAGTAGTACAGGCGTACTGAAAGNNCGCCGATGCATGCCCCCGATTCAACACGCTGGCCTGCGATGCAGCCAGGTCAGCTGCGTCCAAGCCGATCCCTGATGGTGTGCATCACCTGCCAACAGTTCCGCCATGCGCTCACAAAGGCTGGGACCACCATCCCCGCTTGCAGCCGACATGAGCGCCTGCTCCCCCAAGGCGCGCATCTGAACCATCGCTGCCACCAGTGGACCCAGCGCCTGGAGAAAGAGATTGGCTGGTGTCCGGAGGCAGCCTGATCTGACAAGCAACAACGCAATCCATACCCTTTTGGAAAAGGGACATCGATGTTGCGCCGGTTTCAAGCATTCCTCGCTGTTTGCCTGATCACATGCATCAGCATCGTCGCCCTGGGAGGCATCGATCCGCTGGTGAGGGCAGGCACAAACCCAAGCCAGGCCTCTGTGCTGCAAGACAAAGCAGAGATTCCACTGGAACAACAACCCTTTTTCGAGGAGTTGGAGAAACGTCGCCAGATCTGGGTTGACAACCCAATCGGGGAGGTGATCGGCAACACCCCTCAGGACACCTTGCTGAACTTTTATGCCGTCATGGCCATCGTTGGCACGGAGTCGGACCGCATCACGCGATCTGCCAACAGTGAACCGGGACTGCGCTGGAGTTCATCCACCCGCCATGAGATCGAGGAAATTGAACATCTGTTTGAAGTGGCCGTAAAGGCGCTNGACAGCTCGGAATTTCCTGAAAGCGTTCGCCATCACTTTGCCGATGAATCGGCAATTGAGATCAAACATCTTCTTGATTACATCTTTACCCATACAGGAGAGAAGTTAAATCTGGTGGACACACAATCCACCATCAGCACGAACCTCAAATCACTGGACAAGACATACGTGTGGCGCATGCCGGGAACACCGATATCGCTGACCAACAAGCTTGCCGGAACAACCACAGGGCTCGGCTATTACTTCACCATTGACACGGTGAAAAATGCGGCGGTCATCTATAACGAGATCACAGAACGTCTGAAATTAATGACGGCGAGTGAATACATCACTCCCAGCTTCTACAACGACTTCATTCACACGCCAGGCCATCTGGTTCCACCAAAGTGGTACGCAGGCATGCCTGAATGGGCCCACACATTCCTCGAGCAGGAAGTGCTTGGCAAAGAGACGCTTTTCCAGACCAGTGCGGGACTGGTTGCGATCGCAATTTATATGGCAATTGCGTTCGTGGCGTTCCGCTTTATTGCCAGACAACTCTCAGGGAGCAAGGGAACCCAGGCCTTCACGCAACTGCAGATCAAAACCCTTGGTCGCGTGCTCGGTGCGCTGATTCCCTTCATTGTTCTCACAAAAATCACCGAGAACTTTGTTGATGGTTTTCTCAACCTCACGGGTTCACCCTTGGTGATCACAACATATGTTTTTGAAATCCTGTACTTCACCAATCTCACCCTGGCCTGCTTTTTCANCTTGGAAATCGTCGGCCGCCTGTCTCAGCACTACCTGGCCAACCGTCGCGTCAGCTCAGCAACCCAGAACATGATTCGCCGCAGACAACTGGGCATGATCATGCCGGTCTGCCGAACAACTGCTGCAATCATCGCGGTTCTTTTGATGTACCGGTTGTTGCTGCTTCTCGGCCTGTCATCTGGAGCCGTCCTGGCCTTGTCCGCCGTACCGGGCCTGGCCATTGGCTTGGGAGCCTCAAAATTACTGGGAAACCTGTTTGCTGGTTTCTCAATTCAGATCGATCAACATCTGAGAATCGGTGAATTCTGTCAAGTCGGCAATACAACTGGATTTGTCAAGAAAATTGGCTTGCGTTCGATCCAGATCCAAACATTGGACAGCACAGTCACGGTCCCGAACGCATCTGCAGATGAATCGGTAATCGTTAACTACAATGCCGTTTTCAATCACCAGGAAGGACAAGGACTCAGTCTGACCATTCCAATCGAACAACCATTCTCAACTTGGCAGATCAGACGACTGCTGGGACTGGTAAGAGACCACATCCATGAACTGCACGGCATCGACAGGTCGACCGCCAGCATTAACAACAACGACGGCCAGATGCAACTGATTGTGTATTGCCTGCTCAATATGGAAGACCTTGATACCTGGAATGAATATCTGGAGCACAGAGAGCATCTANTGATGAAGCTAGAGCAATTCATCGCTCAGATCCGCCATTCCTCAAGAACAATCCGCGTCGCTTTTCACACCAGTCATGACAAACTTCAACGCATTCCCGAATTGATGCGGGAAGCTGTAAACAGCGATCCATTGTTGAAGTTCGAAAAATGTGATTTTCTTGCAATTTCTGAATTCAGTTACGACTTCACTCTGAAATTCATGGGGCATCACTCCAATTACAACAGCTTTCTTAAAAGTGTGGATAACTTGAACCAAAGCATCGTCCAGANCCTTGCCAACAATCAAATTGAGATTCCTTTCCCAACCACCCGTCAGATCAACAGTTCCATCAATTAAGTCACACACACCAACGCGAGCATCCTGTGGCTGGTCCTGGCAAAAACAGTCCAACCCAATGAATCGAATCCCCCATTCAAGGGATCACCGAACGTGATCTCTTCACCCAACTGAGGGAAGAGATGGTGATCAAAGCCGTCCCATGAACACAGGAATCAAGATTGCACTAACCAGATCAAGGAAAAAGCCGACACCAGGGGAACAATCAGAAAAGCCTGTGTGGATGGCCCGTACTGCTGGGTGACCGCCTTCATGTTGGCCATGGCTGTTGAGGACGAGCCAAGAGAGATGCCTCCGAAGCCAGCACTCACCACAGTGGCATCGTAATTTCGACCCATCAGTGGAAAAACCAAGGCGACATTCACAACAACAGCAAACAGAAATTGAACCAGAAGTATCAGCAAAAGCGGCAAGGCTAAACCCACAATGTTCCACAATTGAAGACTCATCAAAGACATTGCCAGAAAAATACCTGGCGACAATTCACCGATGAGATCCAAAGCAGCAGAACGCCTAGGCCAATGAAACACCTCTTTCTAAGAGCGACGTTCCGGCAGAAGATTGGAAAACAGAATGCCAACGAGCAAACAGGGCACAAACAACGGCAGTTTCAGGCCGGCAGCTTCGATGCCGGAATTGAGAAATCGGCAGGCCACAGGGCGCCACGGACGGGTCNTTCTTCGGCATGCGTGCCCTGGAGACCCAATCAACCCAACAAAAAGCCCCCACCTTGCGGTGAGGGCTTTCCGATTCAGTTGACCTGAATCGTTGTTCTGTTCCCGCAGGAGCAGTGTTGATTCCAGATCAACCGATGGCGGGAGCCTGCAGAGCCACAGGGGTGGACTCAACAGTTGCCAGGTCGAGGGGGAAGTTGTGAGCGTTGCGCTCGTGCATCACTTCCATGCCGAGGCCGGCACGGTTCACCATGTCAGCCCAG
>NHIA01000020.1 GCA_002170825.1 Cyanobacteria bacterium TMED177 | reverse complement strand
GTGGCGCTGTTGCGCCCATGTTCTGTGTGAGGACCCCCCATGAAGCTTTTCCAGCAATTGCTGGTGGCTCCTGCCGCCCTTGGCCTTCTGGCCACCGGTGCAAACGCCGCCGAGCTCAACATCAACGGTGTTGCTGAGTACTCCTCTTCTTCCAAGAAGGAACAGGTCACCAGCGTCACCCAGTTTTCTGACGTTTATCCCACCGACTGGGCCTACCAGGCTCTGAGCAACCTGGTGGAGCAGTACGGCTGTGTGGCCGGCTACCCCAACGGCACCTTCCGTGGCAACCGGGCCATGACCCGCTACGAAGCGGCTGCCCTGCTTAATGCCTGCCTTGATCGCGTCACCGAGGTGACCGATCAACTAAAGAGTCTTATTTCTGAGTTCGAGAAAGAACTCGCAATGATCGCCGGCAAAGTCGACGGTCTTGAGGCTCGTGTAGGCAAACTTGAAGCGACCAAGTTCTCCACCACCACCAAGCTGAAGGGTTACTCCGCTTGGGTCTTTGGTGCTGCTGAAGGTTTCGACGATGATGAGGGTGAGGCACTCACCTTCAACTACGACCTCCGTCTTGCCCTGAAGACGTCCTTCACCGGTAAGGACATGCTCACCACCGTTCTGCGTTCCGGTAACTTCGGTCCCTCCGTCTGGGATGAAGGTCTCACCTTTGTTGAGACTGCTATGTCCTCCGGTAACACCGTGAAAATCGGTCGCTTGTTCTACACCTTCCCTGTTGGTGAGGACCTGACGGTGACAGCTGGTCCTGTGGTGAGGACGGATGACGCTGGTATGTACGCCGGCTATGCAACCTTCTACCCCTCCGACCTGCTGCTGGACTTCTTCACCTATGGCGGTGCCTGGGCAACCAACAACCTGGCTAGCACCGGCGCCGGCTTGGGTGGTATTTACACGCTTGGAGACTCTGGTTTCTCTGTGAGCGGCAACTACGTCGCATGGGATGGAAGCAGTACGGGCATTGGCCGTGATGAAACCGGTTCGACATCTTCTTGGCAGCTTTTCTATGAAGGTGAAGTCGCTGAAGGTAGCTTCTTGGCTCAAGTTGGTTATGCCTACGCGCAAAATGTTGGCCTGACCATCGGCACCAACAAGGCAGCTGCTGAAGCTGGTGACAGCCGTCATGGCTTCAGCATTGCTGCAGCATGGGCACCTGCAGATTCAGGCATCATTCCTTCTGTGAGTGGTGGTTACTCATTGTCTAACCCTGACGGTTCAGACGAAGAGATCACCAGCTGGTACGCCGGTTTTGAGTGGTCTGATGTCGGCATTGAAGGTAACTCATTCGGCACAGGCATCGGTCAGGCTCCTAAAATCGAAGACGACTACAACATGATGTGGGAAATCTTCTATAAGTTTGCCGTTACCGACAACATCACCGTCACGCCGACTTACTTCATCATTGATGAGTATTCCGGCGATCTTTCAAGTGATTACGTCCAAGGCGCTTACGTGAAGACCACATTTACCTTCTGATCGCCAACGAAGAACCTCCACTAGTTCTTCCTTTCCGACCCACCTCTTATGAGGTGGGTTTTTTTTGCCTTTAACTGCCACCTTTAAACTTTTTTTAAATTGGTTAAAGAGTAGTAATGGACACAAAATTGCGCGGTCCCTTGTGATGGCTTTTGCTTCACCAGTAGTTTTCTGATGGACTTTCTGTCCACTTCCCTCAATTTTGGTGTGAGGAATCTCATGAAACTCTTCCAGCAACTGCTGGTTGCGCCTGCAGCCCTGGGCCTCCTGGCCTCCGGCGCCAACGCCGCCGACCTGAACATCAACGGTGTGTCCGACTACGCGGCATCCGAAGAGCAGGTCACCAGCATCACTCAATTCTCCGATGTCTACCCGACTGACTGGGCTTACCAGGCACTGGCCAACCTGATCGAGCGTTACGGCTGCGTCGCCGGTTACCCCAACGGCACCTTCCGTGGCAACCGGGCGATGACCCGCTACGAGGCTGCCGCACTGTTGAACGCTTGCCTCGACCGCATCACCGAGGTGACCGACGAACTGCGTCGCCTGATCAAGGAATTCGAAACCGAGCTGGCTCTGATCCGCGGCCGTGTGGATGGCCTCGAGGCTCGCGTTGGCGAACTGGAATCCACCCAGTTCTCCACCACCACCAAGCTGAAAGGTAAGGCCACCTTCGTGATGGGTGCTACCCACGCCAAGGGTGACAACCCCAAAGCCGGTGGTTACTACGGAACCGATTCCAAGGGCAATCCCCTGGGTCTGCGTCGCGGCTACAACAGCAACTACGGCGCGTTCACCTTCAGCTACGACCTGCGCCTGGGCCTGAAGACTTCCTTCACCGGTAAGGATCTGCTGTTCACCCGCCTGCGTGCAGGCAACATGGACAACACCCCTTGGGAAGGCCAAGGCGTCAACCTGACCAAGATCGACACCGGCATGGACGGTGACGGCCAGGTGGTTGTTGACCGCCTCTACTACCGCTTCCCCCTTGGCAGCAATTTCACGGTGATCGCCGGCCCCATGCTGCGAAACACCGAAATGATGGGCTACAAGCCCGCTGTTTACGGCAAGGGTGGCCAGAAACTGCTTGATTTCTTCGCAGTGCTGGGTACTCCCGGTGTGTGGAGCAAAGAAACCGGTTCCGGTTTCGGTGCGATCTACAGCAACAAGAGCAACGTCGCCAAGGGTGACGCTTATTGGACGGTTGCTGCCAACTACGTCGCTGACGCTGGGGAAGGCAACAACTCCAATCCGCAGACGGGCGGTTTCATGACCGACAACTCCCGCGGCAACGTCACCGCTCAGATTGCTTACGGCAGCAAGAAGTGGGGCGTGGGCGCTGGCTACCGCTACAACCAGTGCCGTTCGGCCTTCCGCCGCGGCACCCAGTATGCCGCTGCTAACCGCTGGCATATCCCTTGCTACAACTCCGATGGTGAGCGCTCCGGTGCTGACGCCAACAGCTGGTCCTTCAACGCCTTCTGGCGTCCCGATGATTCCGGTTGGATTCCTTCCATCAGTGCTGGTGTTGGCCAGAGCTACCTGCACGGCGATCTCAACTACAACCACCCCACCACCACCTCCTCTTGGATGGTGGGTCTGCAGTGGAGCGACGTGTTCCTGATGGGCAACGACCTCGGCTTTGCCGTCGGTCAGCCCACCTTCGTCACCGAGACCGACAGCGGTACCCCCGACGACGGCAACTACGCCATGGAACTGTGGTATCAGTTCCAGGTCACCGACAACATCGCCATCACCCCTGGTGTGTTCTGGCTGTCCCGCCCCTGGGGTGAAATCACTCCAGACGACAAGTCCGTCGGTATCTTCGGTGGTCTCGTTCAGACCGTGTTCAAGTTCTGATCCTTCTGCCTGACATTTGTCGGGCGCTCAGAACACTTCCTCACACAGATCAGCCCCCCATTCAGGGGGGCTTTTTTTATGGATTAACGCTGGGTTAATGCTCTGGCTTCATCTCCCACATTCGGTATCTTCGGCTTGTTCTTGTCGAGCTTCCTGCGGGAAGTTGAGGGCTTTGGTATGAAACTGCTTCAGCACCTTTGGGTGGCTCCGGCAGCATTAACGGTCCTCATTGCTCCCCTGTCAGCGCAGGCCGCAGACCTCAACATTGACTCGGTTTCGGATTACTCCGCCACCCTTGATCTGGAGCAGGCAAAACAGCTGCTGCAGCAGGTCACCAGCGTCAATCAATTCAACGATGTTTACCCCACCGATTGGGCCTATCAGGCGCTGGTGCGGTTGGTGAAGTCTTACGGCTGTGTTGCCGGTTATCCCAACGGCAGTTTTCGTGGCTACGTGCCGATCACCCGTTATGAGGCGGCTGCTCTGCTGGCCTCCTGCCTGGATCGCGTCACCGAGATGACCGAAGAGGTGGAGAAACTGTTGAAGGAGTTTGAGTCTGAACTGAACTTTGTGGCCGGCAGCATCATGCTGCTGGAGGACCGCGTCGGCACACTGGAGGCGAATCAGTTCTCCACAACCACCAAGTTGAGGGGCAAAACCACGTTCACCACAGGGGCGACAAAGGCCTATGGAACACGCAATGGTTCCAACTACTACTGGGATTACGACCAGAAACACAAGATCGCCGTCATTGATGGGCGCGAATCACCCCTTGGCTCAACCCAGAACAGTCGTTCCTGGCAGATGACGCGCAAAGCCTGGCGCGCTGTTCACAATGAAGATGGCTCCCTCAAGGAGAAGGATGGTAAGCGAGGGACTGAAATCATTAAGGGCACTGATCTGGAAAAGCACTACAAGGACATTCGTTCTCGTAAATACAGAGATAACAAGGTGTGGAAGAAAGACGGTCGCGGCGGTGGGAGTCGTGCCTACAACAGTCAGTTTGGTGCATTCACATTCAACTACGAGCAGCAGTTGAATTTGAAGACCTCTTTCACGGGAAAAGATCTGTTATACACACGATTACTGGCTGGTAATTTCTGCGATAACGCTTTTGCAGGTGATGGCGTTTCGCTGGCAAAACTCAGCACGTCATCCTGTACGGATGATGTGCTTGCGTTATCTCGTTTGTACTATCGCTTCCCTTACAAGAATGATGAGCTGATTGATCATTCGCTGATTTTTGTTGTTGGCCCGAAAGCTCGCAATACTGAATCATTAGGTTTGTGGCCGTCGGCCTACAACCGAGGAGGCGCGCGCATTTTGGATTGGACCGGTCTTGCGGGTGTTCCCAGTGTTTACAACAAGGCAACCGGAGCGATGGTTGGTTTGATTTATAAGCAGAAGGCAGAGAACAAGGGCGATCCAATTTTCAGCCTATCCATGAATTATGTAGCTGAGAATGGTGATGAAAGTGATTCTACATTTGGCGGCATGTTCACCAATAATTCCGCTGGTAATTTCCTGGTTCAAGCTGGTTATGGTGGTGAAGAATATGGTGTTGCCTTTGCTTATCGCTATGGGCAGTGTGGAACGGGCCAGCGTGTGGCTACCAACTTCATGAGCGATGCTTCCTTCAATAACGAGTGCTTGAGTGATGTTTGGCGTTGGGACATCGAAGAGCTGTATCAGGGTGACTACATTGCTGAAGATGCAGAGCGAAACAGTCACAACTTTGCCATCAACGGCTACTGGGTCCCGCAGGAAACCGGATGGGTTCCTTCCGTCTCTGTTGGTTATTCGTACGCGTCCATGACAGGTAAGGGCTTCTTCAAATATTCCCCTGTTGCGACGCAATCAATGTTTGTGGGTCTCAAGTGGGATGACGTCTTTGATGTTGGTAATGATCTTGGCCTGGCCTTTGGTATGCCTAACTTCGCGACCGAACTGGCGGGCGGCTACACCCCGCATGATTCCAACTACCTCGTGGAGCTTTACGCCTCATTCCAGGTCACCGATAACATCCAGATCACTCCGTCGGTGTTCTGGCTCTCCCGCCCGCTTGGCCATTACACCGCCAATCTTTATGGGGACCAGGATCAGAGCCGGGACAGCAGCCTGGGAGTCTTTGGTGGTTTGATTCAATCGGTGTTCCGCTTCTGATTTCTGTTTGATGCCGATCGCCTCCGATATTTCGTCGCTAATCGGGGGCACACCATTGGTTCGTTTGAACCGATTGCCTGGGCAGCTCGGATGCGGTGCAGAACTGATCGCCAAGCTGGAGAGTTTCAACCCTTCCGCGTCGGTCAAGGACCGAATTGCCAGTGCCATGGTGCTGGCGGCCGAGGAGGAGGGGACCATTCAGCCTGGTCGCACCGTGCTGGTGGAGCCCACCAGTGGCAACACCGGCATCGCTCTGGCAATGGTGGCGGCGGCCCGTGGTTACCGGTTGATCCTCACTATGCCGGACACGATGAGCACGGAACGCCGAGCCATGCTGCGGGCCTACGGCGCAGAGCTTCAGCTCACCGATGGTGCTGAGGGCATGGCGGGGGCCATTGCCCTGGCCAGGGAATTGGTGAGTGAAATCGACGACGCCTACCTGCTTCAGCAGTTTGATANCCCCGCCAATCCAGCGGTGCATCAGCACACGACGGCNCAGGAAATCTGGCGGGACTGNGANGGCCGTATCGATGCGTTCGTGGCGGGCGTTGGAACGGGCGGAACCATCACCGGNTGTGCCCGTTTTCTGAAGCAGCACAATCCGCGACTCCTTGTGGTNGCGGTGGAGCCGGCNGGTAGCGCTGTGCTTTCAGGCNAACCGCCGGGTGCCCATCGCATCCAGGGCATTGGCGCGGGNTTTGTTCCGGCTGTGCTGGACCTTGACCTGATTGATGAGGTGCTGACCGTCGAGGACGAGGAGGCGATGGATGTGGGCCGACGTCTGGCCAGGGACGAAGGCCTGTTGTGTGGGATCAGCAGTGGGGCAGCCGTGGCTGCGGCTCTGCGCCTGGGCCAACGGNCTGAGTGGCGTGGCCGCCGAATTGTCGTGATGCTGGCCAGCTATGGCGAGCGCTATCTCTCCACACCCATGTTCAGCCGCAGCGCCACGTTGCCCGCACGGCAGGACCCGATGCTGTGACGATGGGTGCAGTGAGGTGGAGTGATGGCCGATCCCTACGCCGTGCTTGGGGTGAGCAGCAGCGCCAGCGCTGCTGAGATCAAGGCGGCCTATCGCAGCTTGGTGAAGCAGCACCACCCCGATGCCGGTGGTGATGACCAACGCATGCTCGCGCTCAATGCCGCCTGGGAGGTGTTGGGNGATCCGGAACGTCGCCGCTCCCACGACCGCAACCGAGCAGCAGCAGCCACCCGCTCGGGCACCTCGGTCAGGGATCTGCGGCGCGCGTCCGCCCGGTATGACCAGTCCGTGGAAGTGGACGATGCCCTGGTGCGTTGGCTTCGCCAGGTGTANGCGCCGATTGATCGTCTGCTCGGTGAGGTGATCAACCCGTTCCCCGGCCAGCTCAAGGCCCTCTCCGCCGACCCCTACGACGATCAGTTGATGGAGGACTTCTGCTCCTATCTGGAGAGCAGCGGCCGCCGGATGAAGCGGGTGAAGGAGCTGTTTCAGTCCCAGCCCACCCCCGCCTCGGTCCGTGGTTTCGGCCTGAGCGTGTATCACTGCTTTTCCGAGCTGGAGGACGCCTTGGCGGAACTCGAGCGCTACACCATGGGATACGTCGACCAGTACCTGCACGACGGTCGCGAGATGCTGCGCGAGGCCAAGCAGCGGCGCAAGCGGTTGCAGGATGAGCGTCGTCGCTTGGAGATCGCGTGAGGCAACGCTGGCGCTTTGCGTTCGGGGTGGCCCTGATCTGGCTTCTGGCCACGGCCATGGATCGGCTGTGGTGGCAGGCCCAGACCGGTGTTCCGGCCTGGGACCAGGCCGACTACCTCAACAGCGCCATGGACCACGGCAAGGCCCTTGGCCTGCTGCCCGGTGATGGCTGGCGCGGTTGGCAGGCCCTGCTTGATCTNTCCCCNAAGATTCCGCCCCTGGCCTCCCTGGTGAANGGCACCGTCATGGCNGTGGCGGGCGATGACCCGTCCCAGGCGGCGTGGTGCCTCAGCCTCTGGCATGGGCTGCTGCTGCTGGTGGTCGCCGGTTGGGGGCGGCGTCTGCAAGGTGATGGACTGGCGCTGCTGGCCTGTCTTCTGGTCGCGTTGGCACCGGCATCGCTGGCCCTGCGCACCGATTACGTGTTGGAGATGCCCTTGGCGGCCATGATCACCCTGGCGCTGTGGCGACTGAATGTCTGGTGCGATCCGGTGTCTGGCGGGCGTTGGCGGCAGGTCTGGCCAGCAACCCTGGCAGCGTTGGCCTCCGTGCTGATCAAGCAGAGCGCGCTGCTGGTGCTCGTGCCCGCCGGTCTCTGGGCAGCCTGGATTGCAGTGTCTCGCCGCGGNCCCTGGCTGCGGCAGGCCATGGTCCTGCCGCCCATGGCCATCCTCCTGATCGGTCCCTGGTTGCGGCACAACTGGATCACCAGCTTTGGCGGCACTTATAGGGCCGTGATCGAGTCCGCGGTTCGGGAAGGGGACCCAGGACTGCAGAGTGTGGAGGGCTGGCTCTGGTACCCACGTCTGCTGCCGGAGCAGATGGGCGGCGTTGCGTTGGTGGTGGGGGCTTCCGGTTTGCTGCTTTGGGCCCGGTGGCGGCCCGCGGCGGAGGGAGATGGGGATGACGGTTGGAGCTGGCGTTGGCTGGTGGTGAATCTCCTGGCAGCCTGGCTGCTCACGAGCCTCAGCCCGAACAAGAGCGACCGGTACATCACGCCACTGCTGCCGGCCATCGCGCTGCTGCTCAGCCGCGGATGGTGGCAATGGGGTCTCTGGATCAGCCGGTACCGCAAGGCTTTGGCGGCCCCTCTGCTGGGTTTGGGCGTGTTGGCCTGCCTGCCCGCTGGTTGGTCTGGCCAGANGCAGCGTCTGGAGGACCGGCCCCGTGGGCCGGTGGAAGCCCTGGTCAGNGCCGCCGGTGGTGCGGATCCGGAGCAGTCGCCAACCACGCTGATCGTGGTGCCCAGCACGTCGGATCTCAACCAACACAACGTCAGCTACTACGGCCGTCGTGGCGGCGGACATCTGGTGGGTCGGCAGCTTGGAGGAAGCCGTCGTGACATTGCTCCAGTGCTGGCNCGGGCTGAATGGGTGGTGCTTGCGGANGGGCATCAGGGATCCGTCCGCAAGTCGGCCCGCAAATTGGATCGGGCTGTTCGCAGCAGCGGCGTGTTTGAGCAGGTCGAGCGCTTTGCCCGTCCCCGCGGTGGCANCTACAGCCTCTGGCGCCGCCGTGCCGACCAGCCAGCCTCGCCGGGATTCGCTCAGGACTTCCCCGCGTTGGCGATGGGCTTAGNGCAGGGACCGGCCGGTCTCGATCCGCTGTTTTCTGCCGTGGCCGTTGAGCACATGCTTGATGGCCATTTCAGCTATCGCGAGCCCGTTCGCCGTGAAGCGATGCGGAGGCTTGCCGACAATCCTGCAGATCCACATGGGCGCTGGAGTCTGGCCTTGCTCCACGTTCTGGCCAACCGTCCCGGCCCGGCCGCCGACCAGTTCGCCGCCCTGGAGCAGCAGTTGCCGTCCAGTCCATGGCCAGCGGCGTACAGAACGGTGGTTCTCCTGGCGGGGTGGATGCCTTGGGACGCATCCTCAGTTGCTAGTCGGGCTGCACGCGGGCACAACGACCCTGTGCTGATCGCTCTGGCCGATCTCAGTGCCGTGATGGGTGGCGCGTTGTGGCGGCTCCCCTCGGCCTTGAACAGCGTCCCTCAGGCGGTGGACGTGGTGGAGCAGGTGCTGAATCAGCCGCAGGCTTCGAGCTGATCCATCCGCAGCCAAACATCCGGAACAGGCCTGTTCCAGCGCACCTGCCCGAACTCGCCCTTCACAACAAGCAATTCGCCGGGNCCANTGAAGATGTAGTCCGGCGGAGTCGGNTCGCTGGCCGCTGCTTCCAAGCTGTCGCTGTAGGCCTTCCGATTCACCCGCACCAAAGCACCTTTGCGGAGGGCAGCTGGCTTGGCTTTGGCGGGTGCCGCTGCATCGGGTTCAGCCATCGGTGCAATGAGGAGTCCATCCAGGCTAGGGCCCGTGCTTCGGCGGACTCTGGGAGTGGGGNCAATCCGGTGCCGATCAGCCGATCGGCTACAACGTCGGGGTTGTCTGACCTCAGACCGTGGANCAGCCCGTCGCGCTGTATTTGATGGCTTTCGGCGGATTGCTGCTGGCCGCTGTTCTGCTGGATGACCTCGCCGATCGGGTGAAGCTTCCCGGGATTTTGTTGGTGCTGGCGCTGGGGCTGCTGGTGGACAACGACCTGAGATCGGCGGGTGAACCGCTGCTGTCGTTGACCCGGGCTAACAACATCACCCAATCAGCCTTGGTGCTGGTGCTGTTTTTTGGCGGGCTCACCACGAACTGGGGGCAGATGCGTGCTGTGATCCGTCCTGCGGCATGGCTGGCCACCGTTGGCGTGCTGATCACAGCAGGCCTGCTGACGCTGATCGGCATCGGCATGTTGGCCTACGAGGGCAGCTGGGATCCAACGCTGTTGCCCAAGGTTCTGTTCATCGGCGCCATGTTCAGCAGCACCGACGCGTCAGCGGCGCTGTCG
The DNA here is from genome assembly GCA_002170825.1 of Cyanobacteria bacterium TMED177. Taxonomy (GTDB): domain Bacteria; phylum Cyanobacteriota; class Cyanobacteriia; order PCC-6307; family Cyanobiaceae; genus Parasynechococcus. The sequence goes on along the minus strand of NHIA01000020.1, from coordinate 11,993 downwards.
CTGCTGCGTCCACTGGCGGGTCGCATGCCCCAGAAGGTGCTGGATCTGATCGAAATGGAATCCACCATCAATGACCCGATGGCGGTGGTGCTTGCGGGGCTTGCGCTGGCCCTGGCCGGTGGCGAAGGGTTGGTCACAGCGGATCTTGTGACCGATGTGATCCGCCAGTTTCTGCTGGGCGGGCTGCTGGGCTTCATCGGCGGCAGTGTGATCTCCAGGCTGCTGCTGGGCAGCAGTTCGCTGAACCGCGGCTCGATGTTGCCGGTGGTCAGTCTTGCCCTGCTGTTGGTGCTTTCGGGAGGCACCACCCTGCTGGGAGGAAGCCCTCTGCTGGCGGCCTANGTGGCCGGTCTGGTGATGGGCAATGGGCGCTCCACCGATCAGCAGGTTCTGGAAGAAGCCCATTCCAGCTTCGCCAAAATGGCCGAGTTGATGCTGTTCCTNTGNCTNGGATTGGTGGTGGCTCCACAGGATGTGGTGCGCGCTGGTCTGTGGGCCTTGGCGTTCTTCGCGGCCATGCAGTTGGTCCGCTGGTTGATGGTGCAGGTTCTGTTGCTTCAGGGCTCGTTTGACGGCCGGCAGAAGCAGTTCATCTGCTGGACCGGCCTCCGTGGTGCAGTGCCGATCGCCATGGCCATTCAGGCCTGGGCNTCACCCGTGGCCTGGGGGAAGCTGATGCCCCCGTTAGCCCTCGCCGTTGTGCTGCTGGGCCTGGTGATTCAGGGCTTTGCGCTCGTGCCGATCGCCCACCGCCTTGGACTGGTGCTTCCTTCGCCGGCTGAAGAAGCCAACTAGCCTCTCAGCCGCGAATCACATCGATCCATGCGATTGCTGCTGCTGGGATGCACCGGTTTCGTTGGCCGGGAACTGGTTCCTCAGCTGCTTCAGTCCGGACACCAGCTGACGCTGGTCAGCCGCAGGCTGCCGCGTGGCTACGACGTGGAACGCCAGGATGGCAGGATCAACTGGCTGCAGCTGGATCCGGCCCAGGCCAGCAGTTGGCAGGCCCCCGAGCTCACCGCAGCTCTCGAGCAAGCCGACGGCGTCATCAACCTCGCCGGCGAGCCCATCGCCGAGCAGCGCTGGACCGCACCGCATCTGAAGCTGCTCGAGGCCAGCCGGCTCGATACCACCCGGTTTCTGGTGGAGGCGATCACCGCATCGTCTTCAGCCCCGCAGGTTCTGGTGAATGCATCGGCCATCGGGTTCTACGGCACGAGCCAACAGGCCTGTTTCCTCGAGTCCAGTGCCGCGGGCTCGGACTTTCTGGCCTCCCTGTGTGAGCGCTGGGAAGCGGCCGCGGCTGCGGTACCCGCCGCGACTCGGCTTCTCACCGTCCGCATCGGCATTGTGCTGGCTGCCGACGGTGGAGCCCTCGGCAAGATGCTGCCGGTGTTCCGTGCGGGCTTCGGCGGTCCGATCGGTTCCGGCCAGCAATGGATGAGTTGGATTCANCGAACGGATCTCTGTTCCGTGATTCAGCAGGGGCTCGAGAATCCGGACTGGTCCGGGGTGGTGAACGGCGTNGCTCCGGAGCCGGTCTCGATGGGTGATTTCGCTCGGCAACTGGGCCGCAGCCTGGGCCGCCCCAGCCTGTTGCCTGTGCCGGGTCCGGTGCTTCAGGTGTTGTTGGGGGACGGCGCCCAGGTGGTGCTCGANGGCCAGCAGGTCCACTCCGAGCGCCTTGAAGGCCTCGGCTTNAGTTTCCGTTANCCCGATCTGGTTTCAGCACTCGCCGCTGCCACCAGCTGAAGATTCCACTCAGCAGAGCCGCCATGATCAACAGGCTGATGGCNGGTGTGAACAGCGGTTGCCANAGCGTCTGAAACAGATCCATGGGTTGGTTGCGCCCCTGGCTCTGGGCCATGACGGCAACACCGAAGAAGCCNGCACCCAGGANCACCACGAGCACATTGAGCATCAGCANTCGATCCAGCCATCGCTTCCAGGCTGGCTCTGAGAAAGCAGTCATCGCAGCAGAGCACTGATCGCTNCTGCCATTCTCCGTCCCCCACCATGCTGNCCGAGACGCCTGACCGCTTCCGTCTGGCACTGACGCTGCAGATCCAGGTCGGAATGGATGCGTTCCAGCAACTGCAGGGTCAGCTCTGCTGATGCCTTCAGGTTCTCCGCCGTGCCACTGTCCCCAGCCGCACAGAACACGGTGGGTCCCAGCAGCCGACGTTGGGCCTCGGCAAAGTCGGCCGTGAATTGCGGCCCTTTCCCCGGCAGCTGCAGAGCCGGTTTGGCCAGGCCAACAGCCTGTTCAATCGCGGTACCAGCCATTCCGATNACCAGATCGCTCTGCTGCAGGACCGCTTGAAAGGATCCGCGGCGAACCGTGATCGACACAGCTTCAGAGCGCCGCAGAACACCCTGGTCGAGGGTCCAGCCGACGCTCTCGGCCAAGGCCAGAAGGGTGGCGTCGTCGAGGTTGGAGACCAGGGCCAGATCAGCGCTCAGCCCTGCAGANGTCGGGAGCCTTTGGATCAACTGAAGCAACAGCCGCAGGTTGTNCTCCAGCTCAGGCCTGCGGCTGCCTGGAAGCAGGCCGATGCGACGGCGAGGGGCTGGCAGGNACTGGAGCGGAGATGGGGGCAGATCCGGGGCTGGCGTCAGCACCGGATCCATGAATGGGTTGCCCAGGAAGTCCACGGTCCGCTTCAGCTGTTCACTGAGATCGTCAGCAGTGAGCTGATCNCGGCTGAACACGGCCTTGAAACGGCGGGTGGCGAGCAGTTCTCCACAGGGCCAGGGCAAGCGCAGTCGCCCTTCGTAGTGGCTGGAGTAGGCCACGAGATAGGTGGCCACCGGTTTGCGACTGAGCCAGGCCGCGATCACGGGAATCACATCNCCAACCACCACGATCAGATCAAAGCGATGGGCTTGGCGCAGCAGCCGGATCAGCCGCCGGAGCAGGTAAAGGATCTGTCCCTGCACAAGCTCCGTGAGTCGGCCGCGCAGGCTCGTGTAGCCGATGCCACCGGTGCTGAACTCGTGGCTGCTGCCCAGCAGCGGTACATCAGCTTTCAGATAGGGCCGGCCAAGGCCTGCCAGGGGCAGAGCGCGCACGTTGTGGCCCATCTCCATCAGGGCTAGGGCCAACAGCGAACCGGAGAGGTCCTCGCCATGGCCATTGCTGAGCATCAGGATGTTCGCCATTCCCCCGATCCCGTGGCCGGGTTCAGCATCGCAGTGGCCCTGCCACCCTTCAGAGGTCCAGCCAGTTCTTCACCTTCTGCAGAGCTTTCCAGCCCGGCCGTCGTTGCAGACCATCGTCCAGGGCTCCCTTGAGGTCATCAGCAATCTGAGGCGCCATGGTGAGCACCTGTTGCACCACCTGGATGTGGTCGCGCACGCCTTTGGATTCGGTGTCGAGCAGGGCCAGGCTGAGGTTGATCCGAGCCTGGGGATCCTGTGGATTCAGCTTCACCGCAAAGCGTGCTGAACGCAGGGCCTGCTCCGGTTGATCGCAGAGCAGCTGAAGCCAGGCCAGACAGGTCCACCCAGCNGATTGTCGCGGTTCAGCCTCGGTGATTTTCAGAAAGTCTGGAAGAATTTCCGCCGCGCTGGCACCGGCCTGATAGCGGGCCATGGCCTGTTCGAACAGGCTCTCCTGGCTGGACTCCATTGGTAAGGAGTGTTGAACTCCCCTTCAGATTCCCACGCAGCTNNAACGNACTGGCCGATCAGACCGCGAATGAGCTGCCACAGCCGCAGGTCTGGCTGGCATTGGGATTGGTGAAATTGAAACCACCGCCGATCAGGGCTGTGCTGAAGTCCAGCTGCATGCCGTAGATGTAGAGCAGGCTCTTGGGATCGCAGATCACGCGGAACCCCTGGCCGTTGGCGGCCACGTAGTCATAGGTCTCGTCATCCTCGAGCGTGTCTGAGGCCGGCACGAAATCCATCGTGTAACTCATGCCGCTGCAACCACCGGAGCGCACGCCCACCCGCAGCACCTGTTCTTCGCCTTGATCGGCACAGAGTTTGGCCAGTTGCTGCATCGCAGGCTCCGTGATCAGGATGCCCTTGCCGTCCTTGGCGGTGTGGGCCGGCGCTGTGCTGGGGGTTGTGGTCATCGTTGCCGCTGGCTCGTGCCCTCACTCTATGGAGCCTCATACATAGAGTCGCCCCAGTTGCACAGTTGATGGTGCGGGTCGCGATTGTCGGTTCCGGTCTCGCCGGCCTCTCTGCTGCGGTGGATCTGGTCGATGCAGGCCATGCCGTTGACCTCTACGAAGCGCGTCCGTTCTGGGGCGGCAAGGTTGGCAGCTGGGTGGATGACGGCGGCAACCACATCGAGATGGGGCTGCATGTCTTTTTCTTCAATTACGCCAACCTCTTTGCCCTGATGCGCAANGTCGGTGCGTTTGAAAACCTGTTGCCCAAGCAGCACACCCATCTGTTCGTGAACAAGGGCGGTGATCTGCGCGAGCTGGATTTCCGCTTCCCCATCGGAGCACCGTTCAACGGTCTCAAGGCCTTCTTCACGACGCCCCAGCTCAGCTGGATCGACAAGTTGCGCAATGCCTTGGCCCTGGGCACCAGTCCGATCGTGCGGGGACTCGTGGATTACGAGGGGGCGATGCGCACCATCCGCGCTCTGGATTCCGTCAGTTTCCAGGATTGGTTTGTCGGCCATGGCGGCAGCCCGGAGAGCATCCGCCGCATGTGGAATCCGATTGCCTATGCCCTGGGTTTCATCGATTGCGAGGCGATCTCGGCTCGCTGCATGCTCACCATCTTCATGATGTTTGCTTCAAAAACTGAGGCGTCCAAGCTGAACCTGCTGAAGGGATCCCCCCATCGCTGGTTGACCGGTCCGATCCTGGACTACATCCAGGAGCGCGGCGGCAAACTCCANCTCCGCCATCGGGTGAAGCAGGTGGAGTTCAGTGACGGTGATATCCCCGAGGTGACAGGTCTGCAGTTGGGNACNCCNGAGGGTGATCGACGGGTGGATGCCGATGCCTATCTGGCGGCTTGCGATGTTCCTGGAATTCAGAAGTTGTTGCCGGAATCCTGGCGTCGTTTTCCTCAATTCGAGGCCATTCATCAGCTCGAGGCCGTGCCCGTGGCCACTGTGCAGCTNCGCTACGACGGCTGGGTGACGGAGCTGGGAGAGGCCCATGAGCAGCAGCGACGGGATGTGTCGTCACCGGCCGGACTGAACAACCTGCTGTACACGGCTGATGCGGATTTCAGCTGCTTCGCGGATCTTGCCCTGGCCAGCCCGGAGGACTACCGCAAGCAGGGAGAGGGCTCGCTGCTGCAGTGCGTGTTGACCCCAGGCGATCCCTGGATTCCGAAATCGGTGGAGGAGATCGTCGCCCACACCGATCGTCAGGTCCGCGAGCTGTTTCCGTCATCGCGTGACCTCAACCTCACCTGGAGCAATGTGGTGAAACTGGCCCAGTCGCTGTACCGCGAGGCACCGGGNATGGAGCCCTTCCGCCCTGAGCAGCGCACGCCGATCCGCAACTTCTTCCTGGCCGGCAGCTACACACGCCAGGACTACATCGATTCGATGGAGGGGGCCACGATGAGCGGTCATCTNGCAGCGGCTGCGATCTTGGATCAACCGGCGCAGCTGGCAACCAACGCAGCGGTGGCCTGATGGGACGCTGGCTCGAGCACACGGTCACCAGTGAGGTTCAGGCCTCGGCGGAGCGAGTCTGGGACGTTTGGAGCGACCTGGAGGCGATGCCGAAATGGATGCGCTGGATCGAGTCGGTGAAAACCTTGGACGATCCTGATCTCACCGACTGGACTCTGGCGGCACAGGGATTCCGCTTCCACTGGAAAGCACGGATCACCCAGCGTGTTGAGGCCCAGCAATTGCACTGGGAATCGGTCGGGGGCCTTCCCACCAAGGGCGCCGTTCGGTTCTATCCGGAGGCAAGCGACCGCACCGTGGTGAAGCTGAGCGTCACCTATGAATTACCCCGGGTCTTGGCACCGCTGATGGAGCCCAGCATCCTGGGGGGGATCGTCACGAAGGAGCTGCAGGCCAACCTTGACCGTTTCCGAGATCTGGTGGAGGCAGGTGGCTGATTGCGCATGGCAGCACGTGCTCAAGGCAGTTGTGTTGTGCGGTCTGTTCAGCCTTGCTGGCTGCGGTGCCGGCGAGCCGCCGTCCGTGAGCACGCCAGCTCCGCCACCCAGTCCTGCTGCGCCAGATCAACCTCCCGCGTCGCGTGCGGCGGCTCCGGCCGATCTTGGATTCATCCCCTTGCCCTCGGTTGAACAGGTTCAGCAGGCAGCACCTGGAGGCAGNGCTGATCCNTTCCAGCCGTTNCCAGCGCAGCTGGCGGCTGCAGCTGAGGAAGGCGCTGAGCAAGGAGCTGAGCAAGGAGCTGATGAAGGTGCCGAGGCGGATCGGGTGATCAATCCCGCTTCCGATTTGACACTCACCGGCGTGATGCTGGTCGGCAGCCAGCGCCGTGCCTTTGTTCAGTCACCGGCTGGCAGTGCCGTGCTTTGCATCGGCAACGATGGGCGCTGCTCCAGCGATGCAGAGAAGGTGCTTCCAGCCACCTGGTCCGTTCTTTCCATCGATTTGCAGCGCGGTTGTTTGCAGCTGGCCCAGGCTGGAAAACCGCAGACGGCCCTGTGCCTCAGCTGAGCGCTTTGCAGCAGGCCTGAAGCAGTCCATCCAGATCGTGCGGATCGGCTTCGGCATCGATCCGACCGAAGTGTTCCCTGCAGCTGAGGCTCGTCTGGGGTCCGATCGACACCACCTTCAACGACGCCACGAGGGGCTGCCAGTTGCTCCCGAAGCGCTGACGCAGCAACTGCACCGTGTGGGTTGCGGTTTTGCCGCTGCTGAACGTGATCGCATCCACCTCCCCTGCAGAGAGGGCCATCGCGGTTGATTCGGGCATGGTTTCCGGGCAGCGGGATTCGTAGGCCGGCACCTCCACCACCCGCACCCCTGCCTCCCCAAAGGCATCGGCCAACATGGTGCGACCACCGCTCTGCACCCGGGGCAGGAGCATCCGCAGCCCGAAGCCAGACACCGGAAAGTGTTCGATCAGGCTGTCGGCCACGAACTGGGGTGGCACGAAATCAGCAGTTGCACCCAGNTCGTNCAGAACGCGAGCGGTTTTGCGTCCGACGGCGGCGATGCGCAGGTTGCCGGGGCGGTGGGCCAGGCTGCGGCCCGATCGCCGTAGGCGTTCCTCCACGGCATGGACACCGTTGGCGCTGGACAACACCAACCAGTGGAAATCATCGAGCTCCTCGAGCGCGTCATCCAAGGGGCCCCAATCATCAGGGGGGCCAATCACCAGCGCTGGCAGGTCCAGCACGCGGGCTCCCTGCGCTTCGAGCAAGCGTCGGGCCTCACCCTGCTGTTCGGCGGCGCGGGTCACCACCACCGTGCGGTTCTGCAGGCTCGGATTCAAGCGAANGGCTCCGCATTCAGCTTGACGATCCCACCGGCCTGCTGACGCAGGGCCTGGGCTTCATCGGGACGTCCCTGNGCCTCCAGCAGCGCGATGGCGGTTCGGAAGGCGGAGCGTGCACCGTCGATATCGCCGCCAAGAAGCAGAGCCACGGCTCTGTTCTGGTGGCAGGAGGCATTGTTCGGATCGAGGGCGAGCGCCCGGCTGTAAGCATCCAGGGCGGCGGCGATCTCGCCCCTCCGGCGTTGCATCAGGCCAAGGTTGTACCAGCCCAAGGCCACTTCCGGTGCCCGCTGGGTCGCCGTCTGCGTCAGGCGGATCGCTTCGTCCAACTCACCTTGTTCCATCAAGCGGGCCGCCAGATTGAGGCGGGCACCAAGGCTGATGCGTGGGTCAAGCGGGATGGCGAGGGCCTGTCGGTAGCAGCTCACCGATCCAACCGGGTCGCTCGGGGTGAGGGCCAGGCCCAGATGCAGCAACAGCTCGTAGCGCTCCGCGTCCTCCATCGTGTTCTGCTCTAGGGCGCGACGCAGCAGTGCGATCGCTTGCGCATGGTTCCCCTCACTGATCAACAGACCGCCGAGCTTGGCGCTGGCATAGGGGTCCCCAGGCTGCGCGTCCAGCTCCGCCTGCATGGCTTGGCGCAGTCGATCAGCCTTGTCGCTGCCGGCAAGCAGCTCAGGCCTGTAGCCGTCATGCAGGAGGGCCGGCTCGCCGCACGCAGCGATGCGCCAGTGGGATTCACGCTCGAGCAGGTCTCGAACGCTGTCGTCAATCATCGAGTGATACGGCCGGCTCCAGCGGATGGCGGGATGGCGCCGGAACAGGCGGCTGACGCTGGAGTAAGGCGCCATGGCAGCACCGATCTCATANCGCAGCAGATTGATCACCAACACATCGGGTTGGGCCATCAACGCCTTCAGCGCAGGAATCACCTCCGGCCTCAGGCGTTCATCGGCATCCAGCACCAGCACCCAGTCACCGCTGAGGAAGGTCAGGCCGGTGTTGCGTGCGGGGGCGAAATCACCGGGCCAATCGATGTGCTCCACTCTTGCGCCAGCCGCTTCAGCGATGGCCACGGTGNCGTCGGTGGAGCCGGTGTCCACCACCACCATCTCGTCAGCGAATCCCTCAACGGATGCCAGGCAATCGGCCAGGCGTGCCTCTTCGTTGCGCACGATCATCGAGAGGCTGAGCATTGCTGGCGGCCTGGCTTGGCGCGAGGTTAGGGCCCTCAGTCCGTGAAGTCGCTTGGACTGTGGATGGTTGAGGAATCCCTCAGCAAGGCCGTCAGCACCTGCTTCTGAGCTTGAGGCATCTGCCCTGGGCTGTAGGCCGCGGCAATCGATGGCTCCAGCACATCGCGGAGCTCATCCCACAGATAGGGACTGCCGTANACNATCAGGCCGATCANGCGTTTGTTGTTCTGCAACTGCTGCACAGCAGCGCNCCAGGGTTCCTGCCTGTCGCGATCGCCGCGGAATGGATTGCCNCGCAGAAACAGCTGCAGCAGAACGGGGCCGTCCCCCAATCGATCCAGGGCCAGGGGAGCTTCTGGGTCGTCTTGCCAGGGGGACACGCCTTGGCTGTGAACAACCACGGAGCGATAGCCAATGGACTCCGGGCGCCTCAATGCGGGAGCAGGTCCCGAGAGAGCAGGACAGGGCCAGACGCCATCAACCCGGATCAGATTGATGCCGCTGCTGCTGGGAACGCCCTGGGCTGGGCGCAATTCAAGGCTGGCGGCCACGAGCTGCTGCTCAAGCTCCCGCTCCAAGGGCGTGGGCAGAGGCTGCTCCTGGAGTGAGGCGTGCGCGTCAAAGCGAGCCAGGGCCTGACGACGGCGGTGCAGTGCGGTGTGGAGCCGATGCATGGGAATGCGTCCTTGAGCGATGGCCTGGCACAGGCCTCGGATGGCAGCCTGGGCATCAGCGGGCATCAGGATCAGGTCGGCACCCGCTTCAAAGGCCAGTACCGCTGCCTCGGCAGCACCATGGCGTGCGGTGATCGCTTCCATCACCAAGGCATCCGTCACAACCAGGCCGTCGAAACCAAGGTCCTTGCGGAGCAGATCGCTCAGCACCACCGACGACAAGGTGGCCGGACGGTCTGGATCGAGCTGGGGCAACAGCAGATGGGCTGTCATCACGCTGTCGACACCGGCTGCGATCACATCGCGAAAGGGTGGAAGCTCGATCTGGTTGAGGCGGTCCCGGTCGTGGGGAAGCAGCGGCAAATCCAGATGCGAATCACTGGCGGTGTCGCCATGGCCAGGAAAATGCTTGGCGCAGCCCAGCACTCCTCCGCGGCTCAGACCCCGTTGAAAGGCTGCTGCCAGCACACCGGCGGTGGCGGGATCTTCGCCCCAGGCCCGCACGTTGATCACNGGGTTGGCTGGGTTGTTGTTGACGTCGCAGACCGGACCCAGCACCCAGTTGAGCCCGCAGCGACGGGCCTGATCCGCTGTGCAGCGTCCATAACGTTCCGCCAGTTCCAGCGCCACTTGAGGCTGTTTTTGATGCAGCCGACCCAGGGCCAGCGGAGGCACGAGCCAGCTCGCTCCTTCGAAGCGCTGGCCGACTCCTTCTTCAACATCGGCACAGAACAACAGCCGTTGATCGCTCCAGCTCTGCAGCTGCAAGGTCCGTTGCTGCAGTTCAACGGCGCTTCCGCCCAACAGGATCACGCCTCCAACGCCTTGTTCGAGCAGCGATCTGATCTCTGCGTTGCTCAGTTCCCACTGGGGGTAGCGCCGTTGTTCATCGGTGAGATAACCACTCGTGCGAACCACGAACAGTTCGGCCACCTGCTGCTCGAGGGCGCTACTCGGATTGCAGTTCATCGCTTCCCGCCGGGATCTCACCACGCTCCTTGCGTTCACCCTCGAGGCGATTGAGCAGGCCCAGCACGGATGTTCCCTTCTCGATGCCCCGGTCCAGATGAAACACCACCTCGGGGGCGCGTCGCATTTGCAGACGCCGACCCAATTCGCCGCGCAGGTAACCGCTTGCGGCTTGCAGACCCTCCAGCACCTGTGATCGGCTGTTCGTCTCGCCAAAGATGCTCACGTAGATCTTGCAGTGCTGCAGATCGCCGGAAACCTCCACTCCGGTGATGCTCACCATGCCTTGATGCACCCGTTCATCGCGGATCCCATTGATCAGCAATTCGCTTGTTTCCTTGCGGATCAGCGCGGCAACCCGTTCCACCCTTCGCCCCTGTGCCATCACGCCATCGGTGCTGAATTCACCATGGCACGCAGCACCAGGCTCAAGCTGATGAAACCACTGATCAGGGCACCAATCAACGCGACGGCGGTGACGGGGTTGCTGCGGCGATTGGCGAGCGGCTCCGCCACGGAGTTCATCACGCCAAGAGTGAAAGCCACGAGGTAGCGGGGATAGCGGGTGACATTGAGGAAGAACTCCCGCATGGGGAACCGATGAGGCTGAAAGACATCCTTACTATCGCTCGTGGAGCGAAAATCCAAAGAAATAAGAAGGTGGCCGGATTAAAAATTGGCTGGAAGCATTAGTAAGATAATTAAGAGCTGGTTAATAATTGCATTAGAAAGTCCGAGATCGGACCCTCTGTATCGGCTGCCATTATTTTCTTTCATGAAAAACCTGGTTTTTACTTCAAAAAGTTACGACAGAAAAGGTAAAATTTACGAGTCAATTGAGCATCACAATAATCATCTTTCTGCTGCAGCAAAGGAGGAAAAGTTTAAGAAGATGAAGGCTTCGCCCTACGCATTTTATAGGGGCTCGAATCATATTTTCTGGGCCGATTTTGCTGGAGATTGGCAACTCAACCGTTTTGGTGGTAGTGCATTTTCAAGAACCTGGCTCGAAGGAGATGCGCATGTTTACAACATGGGTGCCTATCTAAATGATATCGGTGTTGTTTCGTATGGATTCGATGATTATGACGATTCTCTGGTTGCCGATTATCAGTATGACGTCTGGAGATTTGCGATCAGTATGGTGCTTGACTCCCAAGAAAACGGAAAATTATCCGACACTGAAATTTCACAGTGCGTGCGAACTTTTAGCAGGCATTACCTGGAAACAATTGAAAGGAATGAAAACAATGATTCATTCATTAGTTCTTTTAGCAAATGCAATACTGGTAAAATACTGATGAAGTTTCTTTCTCGAACTGAGAAGAAGTTTAGCCGCGGTAGAATGCTTGAAAAGTGGACAGAGGTGAATGAGACCAGGCAGTTCAAGCATATTGAAGGTAAGTTATCTCCTTTGGAAAAAGATTCTGAACTCTATGGGAAGTTGATGGAAGCTTTCAAGGGATATGTTGGGACGGTTTCAGAGGGCTTTCTAAGTTATTACAAGGACCATTATAAAATTTTAGATCTAGCGACCAGAAAAAGCGCGGGGACAGGCTCTCTTGGTCTACAGCGTTATTATGCGTTGCTGAGGGGAGATACTGANAGCACCTATGATGANGTTATTCTGGATGTGAAGCAACAGGAGCAGCCAACGGGNTTTAGTTATTTGAGTGANGAAGANATCCGAGAGTATAACTANAATTTNGAGCATCACGCCCACCGACATGCNGAGGCATATC
>NHIA01000019.1 GCA_002170825.1 Cyanobacteria bacterium TMED177 | reverse complement strand
ACGATCGACCAGGACAGTTCTTCCCCTTTGCCGTTGACCTTGCGACCGAGAAGGCGCTCACACAGGTGCCTCACCACCTTGTAATTGCTGTTGAAGCCGTAGAAGGTCCGCTTGAAGGTGTCGGAGAGCACCAGGCCCCGGATGAAATCCCGAACCGTGATTTGTCCGTCTTTGAGCTGGGACTCAAGGTTGACGTCCCGGTCGGTTTTGAAGGCGTGGAAGAAGATCTGGCGGTAAGAGCTCTCGATCACCGTGTCCAGATTGTCCCGGTCAGCCGCGATCTCCAGTGAGTAAGCCCGGGATCCCTCTTCGGAGCCAACGCGAAGATTGGGAACACCCGTCCTCAAGGAGTTCTGGGTGATCGGTGCGTACTCCAAAAGGGGAATGGCCACGCGAGCTTCAACATCCACTGACCGGGATCGTATAAGTGCCGATGGGTCTGCTCTCACGCCGCTGTGACAGCAATTACATCCCGTAATACTTGTTCTAAGTTGTAATACCTACCACCCGAAGGGGGCGAGGGCTCGCTCCCCCGTGCGTGATGGTGCAGGCGGCTGTTCGGGAGCATCGAGCTGCCGGGTTTCCATGCAGAACGAGGCATTGTTGGAGAGGCCCTGAACCGTGCTGGTGCGAAGGCGGAGGTTCGTTCCGGCGAACCAGAATCGCTCCAGGGAACTCATCATTTCGTAATCGGTGGTGAGGATCAGGCCGTTCTCGGCGTCCATGCGGAACTGACCGGCCACCGGTGCCTTTTCGGCATAGCCCCGATCCCGCAGCAGCAGCCCGCTGCGCCCCGTGTCATCGCTGGGGATCAGACCGAACATCGTCTGGTCCTCATGGGATTCCCCGGCCCGATCCCAGGCCATCGATCCACTCCATCGCACCCAGCACCCACCAACGATGTCCTCTGCAGCGGCGTTGTTGCGCTCAGCGATCTCAGCCAGGCGCGGATCTCCCTTGAGCAACTCTTCCACCACGATGAACGACGCGCCGGCCTCGGCCCGTCGGTGCAGCAGATGGTGCTGGCTGCGCTGAGATTTCCAGCGACCGCAACTGAGCCGGAAAAAGCTCAGTGCATCGGGGATCTCAAGGGGCATCGTGACGTCCGGCAGCCTGTTGATGATGGCAGCGCGCCTCGGCCGCCCTGATCAAATCATTCAGATCAAGTTCGAGGGGAGGTTTCCCCAGGTCATCGGCTAAGGATTGCAGTTGCTGGGCGGCGGCGTTCAGTTGCAGCAGCAGTGCGTTCAAGAAGTCCGGGTCTTCAGCCACCTGTGGTTGCTGCTCGCACCAGCGCCGCCGGCTGCCGAGGTCGGGGATCACGCCCGCTGCGGTGATGTCCATCGTTTGGAAGCTGTCAAGGCAGTGGGCCAGAAGCCGCACATGGTGGCGGTCCAGCTTCGGCAGCAACGTGGCGTCGATCTGCGCAATCGCTTCAGGGTCGATCCCCATCAGCCCTCGCGTGGCGTGATCCGGAAGCCACAGGCGTGGCCGCCTTCGAGGCGCCAATGCACCCGCTCCACCTGGCAGTCAGGGACGGTGCTCCGGATCAGCAGCAGTTCCTGGTCGCAGACGGCCGGAAACTCCTCGGCGATACGCTGAACAGAGCAGTGAACCTCCTGCAGGCGCCAGCTGAGTCCATCACTCTCCGGGCTGCAGGTGGTGATGTATCCCTCGTCCCGTCGCAGGCTTGCCAGCTGCTCCAGCCGTTGTCCAAGCGTGCCCTCGCCGATCAGATGGCGGTAGTGCTGGGCCTTGTCCTCCGCTTGCTGGTTCAGCAGTTGTTTCAGCGTCTCTTCCGGCAGGGTGGCGCGCATCGAGTCCAGCAGTCCCAGCGCGAAGCGACGGCTGCCATCGGGGAAGTGTTCCCGCCCTTTGTCGGTGAGGCTCCAGCGGTTGCTTGGGCGCCCTGGTCCGGTCGCACTCGCACAGGCCTGGGCCAGGCCGTCGTCCGCCAGGCCGCGCAGGTGGCGTCGGATCACCTGAACCGACAGGGACAGGTCCTTCGCCAGATCGGCCGCCTCCGCATCCCCGCGCTCCAGCAGCAGGGACAGCAGGGCGTCACGGGTGCTGGCCTGGGCCGGGGCGGACATGGACAACGGAAACTTCCCTCACGATGCCACTGGATCGGGAGGCCTGACCTTCACAATGGTGGCCCCGCCGTGGGTTGGCTTGTTGCCCTAGGCTTCCGATAAGGAAACCACGGTGTTTCGTAACTCAACCGTTTCTCCATGCCCGACGCCGCTCCTGAGCCGACAGCCGAAAGCCTGGAGGTGATTCGCAAGTTCGCCGAGACCTACGCCCAGCGCACGGGCACCTATTTCTGTGCGGAAGCCAGCGTGACGTCCGTGGTGCTCAAGGGCCTGGCCCGTCACAAGGACGAGCTCGGCGGCGCCCTCTGCCCCTGCCGCCATTACGAGGACAAAGAAGCTGAGGTGTCTCAGGCCTTCTGGAATTGCCCCTGTGTGCCGATGCGGGAGCGCAAGGAATGCCACTGCATGCTCTTCCTGACCGAAGACAACCCCTTCGCCTGTCCGAGCAAGACCCAGTCCATCACCACCGAAACGATCCACGCCACCGCCGGCTGACCTGAATGACCAGCACCTCCACGCGGGATCTCGTCAGTCAGCCGTACAAGTACGGCTTCGTCACTGACATCGAGACCGACAAGATCGCCAAGGGTCTCAATGAGGAGGTCGTTCGGCTGATTTCCGCCAAAAAGGAGGAGCCCGATTTCCTTCTGCAGTTTCGTCTCAAGGCGTTTCGGCACTGGCTCACCCTTGAAGAGCCCGACTGGGCAGCCCTGGGGTATGCCGCGATTGATTACCAGAACATCATTTATTACGCCGCGCCAAAGCAGCAAGAGAAGAAGGCCAGCCTCGATGAGGTGGATCCAAAGTTGCTGGAAACCTTCGACAAGCTCGGCATTCCGTTGAGTGAACAGAAGCGGTTGAGCAACGTGGCTGTGGATGCAGTGTTCGACAGCGTTTCGATCGCCACCACCTACAAGGAGAAGCTGGCGGAACACGGAGTGGTGTTCTGTTCCTTCAGCGAAGCGGTGAAGGAACACCCCGCGTTGATCGAGCGTTATCTGGGCACGGTGGTGGCCAGCAACGACAACTATTTCGCCGCCCTGAACTCCGCCGTGTTCAGCGATGGATCCTTCGTGTTCATCCCCAAGGGGGTGGAATGCCCGATGGAACTCTCCACCTATTTCCGGATCAACTCCGGAGACACGGGCCAGTTTGAGCGCACCCTGATCGTGGCGGAAGAAGGCGCCTCGGTGAGCTACCTCGAGGGCTGCACGGCGCCGATGTTCGATACCAATCAGCTCCATGCGGCGGTNGTGGAGCTGGTGGCCCTCGATGACGCCTCGATCAAGTACTCCACGGTGCAGAACTGGTACGCCGGTGATGAACACGGGGTCGGCGGCATCTACAACTTCGTGACCAAGCGCGGTCAGTGCCGTGGCGCCCGCAGCCGCATCAGCTGGACCCAGGTGGAAACCGGCTCAGCGATCACCTGGAAATACCCCAGCTGNGTGCTGCAGGGGGCTGATTCGGTTGGCGAGTTCTACTCGGTGGCCCTCACCAACAACCGCCAGCAGGCNGACACCGGAACGAAAATGGTGCACGTCGGTCCGCGCACCCGCTCCACCATCGTGAGCAAGGGGATCAGTGCGGGGCACTCCAGCAACAGCTACCGCGGGCTGGTGCAGATGGGGCCNGCTGCCAAGGGGGCGCGCAACTACAGCCAGTGCGACTCGATGCTGATCGGGGATCAGGCCGCTGCGAACACCTACCCCTACATCCGCTCCCAGCAGCCCCAGGCTGCGATTGAGCACGAGGCCAGCACCTGTCGCATCTCCGAAGATCAGCTCTTCTATCTGCAGAGTCGCGGCATCGGTTTCGANGAAGCGGTATCGATGATGGTGAGCGGCTTCTGCCGTGATGTGTTCAACCAGTTGCCGATGGAATTCGCCGCCGAGGCGGACAAGTTGCTGGCCCTCAAGCTCGAGGGATCCGTGGGCTGAGCCCGGANCTGCTTCCTCTCTCTTTGCTCTTTCCTTTTCTGTTGTGATCCGCCCCGACGCCGAGCTGCTTCTCGACATCAATGACCTCCATGCCTCGGTTGAGGAGCAACCGATTCTCAAGGGTGTGAATCTGCAGGTGCGGGCTGGGGAAGTTCACGCCGTGATGGGTCGGAACGGCAGCGGCAAGAGCACGTTGTCCAAAGTGCTGGCCGGCCATCCCGCNTATCGCGTCACCGCGGGATCAGTGACCTACCGCGGCAGCGATCTGCTGGATCTCGACCCGGAGCAGCGGGCGCGACTCGGTGTTTTCCTTGGTTTTCAGTATCCGGTGGAGATCCCGGGCGTCAGCAATCTCGAATTTCTGCGTGTCGCCACCAACGCAAGGCGCAGCCAGCAGGGTGACGAGGAGCTCGACACCTTCGCGTTTGAGGACCACGTCCGCGAGAAGCTGTCCGTGGTGCAGATGGATCCCGCCTTCCTTGACCGCAGTGTGAATGAGGGCTTCTCCGGTGGTGAGAAGAAGCGCAATGAAATCCTCCAGATGGCTCTGCTGGATCCCGTGGTGGCGATCCTGGATGAAACCGATTCCGGCCTCGATATCGATGCCCTGCGCATCGTGGCGGGTGGGGTCAATCAGCTCGCCACCCCTGACAACGCCACCCTGCTGATCACCCATTACCAGCGCCTGCTGGATGAGATCACCCCGGATTACGTGCACGTGATGGCCGCGGGTCAGATCCTGCGCACGGGTGGCCGGGAGCTGGCGCTCGAGTTGGAGCGCACGGGATACGACTGGGTGGACAAGGAACTGGCAGCCCTGGGGGTGTCCTGACCATGGCGAGCGGCGTCTTGTCACGGGTGCAGGAGCGGGGGCGGGCAGCCCTCGAGCGTTTGGGTTTGCCCACCCGTCGTGAGGAAGCCTGGCGGCTCACCGATCTCGGCCGTGTCGGGGCCATGGCGCGTCTCCCCCTCAGTTCCAGCTCGGCCCATCACGAATTTCCGGCCGTCTCCGGATCCACCGTTCGCTTGGTGCTCAACGGCCAGGACGATCCGCTGGAGGGCCAGGTTCTGCCGGCAGGGTTGACGCCGCTTTCAGCCACGGAGCTGGAGCAGGCGTTGGGTCACACCCTGGACCGTTGCGGCTGCGCCGGCTCCTGGCCGGTGGAGCTCAACCATGCCTCCACCCGTGAGGTGCTGGCGTTGCGGGTGCGCGGCAAGGTGCCACCGGTTGAGCTGGTGTTCGCCGCCGCTCCCGGCCTCACCGCGACCCGGGTGCTGTTGCTGTTGGAGGAGAAGGCAGAGCTGGAGCTTCTGCAGGTGCTTCTGGCGGAGCCCGATGCGGCCCATAGCCATGTGCTGGAGGTGCACCTTGGCCAGGAAGCCCGGCTCCACCACGGTCTGCTGGCCACGGCGGGGGGAGATGCTGCGCTGATGGCCCATCTGGCCGTGGAGCAGGAGCCGCGCAGTAGCTACAGCTTCACCTCCGTCGTAAAAGGCTGGAGCCTGGGCCGGCTGGAACCCCGAGTGGTGCAGGTGGATGGTCAGGCCATGACCACCCTCAAAGGACTGGCGGTGACGGGCGGGGATGAGCAGCTCACCACCCACTCGGCCGTGCGTTTCAACGGTCCGGATGGTCAGCTCGATCAACTGCAGAAGTGCCTGGCGGCGGGTCACTCCCACGTCATCTTCAATGGCGCCATCAGCGTTCCACGGGATGCCCAGCGCACCAATGCGGCCCAGCTGAGCCGCAATCTGTTGCTGTCTGAACGGGCGCGGGTCGACACCAAGCCGGAGCTGGAGATCGTGGCGGACGATGTGCGCTGCGCCCACGGCGCCACCGTGAGCCAACTGCAGGAGGACGAGTTGTTTTATCTGCAGAGCCGTGGAATTGCCGCATCGGCCGCGGCGGCGTTGCTGTTGCGGGGTGCCTGCCAGGAGGTGGTTGACCAGCTTCCTGTTGGAGCCCAGGCCTGGAGGCCACTGGAACGGGTGATGGAGGGCATTGGGCGATGACCACCACCCCTTTGGCACGAAATCGTCGCCAAATAGAAACGATTGCGTCGCAATATCGTGCCGATTTCCCGATCTTTGATCAGCTCGCGCCAGATGGCAGCCCCCTGATCTATCTCGATCACGCCGCTACCAGTCAGAAGCCTCGCCAGGTGCTTGAGGCGTTGCAGCACTACTACAGCTGTGACAACGCCAACGTCCATCGCGGTGCCCATCAGCTCAGTGCCCGGGCCACGGAATCGTTCGAGGCCGCACGCTCTAAAGCAGCGCGTTTTGTCGGTGCTGCCAGCGACAGGGAAATCGTGTTCACCCGCAACGCCAGTGAGGCGATCAATCTCGTGGCCCGCAGTTGGGGTGATGCCAACCTGCGGGCAGGTGATGAGGTGTTGCTCACGTTGATGGAGCACCACAGCAACCTGGTGCCCTGGCAGCTCCTGGCGCAGCGCACCGGATGTGTGCTGCGCCATGTCGGCATCACCGAATCCGGAGAGCTGGACCTGGACGATTTCCGCAGCAAGTTGAACGAGCGCACCCGGCTGGTGAGCCTGGTGCACATCAGCAATTCCCTCGGTTGCTGCAATCCCCTGGATCAGGTGATTCCAGCGGCCCATGCCGTTGACGCCCTGGTGCTGGTGGACGCCTGCCAGAGCCTGGCGCACAAACCGGTTGATGTTGCCGCGCTCGGCGCTGATTTTCTCGTGGGGTCTTCGCACAAGCTTTGCGGCCCCACCGGTATGGGATTCCTCTGGGCGCGGGAGACCCTGCTGGAAGCGATGCCCCCCTTCCTCGGCGGCGGCGAAATGATCCAGGACGTCCACCTGGACCACAGCACCTGGGCTGATCTGCCGCACAAGTTCGAAGCGGGCACCCCCGCCATCGGCGAGGCGGTGGGCATGGGCGCTGCCCTGGACTATCTGCAAGCCATCGGATTGGAGGCGATCCAGGCCTGGGAAGCGACACTCACAACCCACCTGTTCGCCTGCCTGCAGGCCATCGATGGGGTGCGTGTGCTGGGTCCGACCCCGGATCAGCAGGCTGATCGCGGTGCGCTGGCCACGTTTCTGGTGGATGGTGTCCACGCCAATGACATCGCAGCCCTGATGGATGCTTCAGGCATCTGCATCCGCAGTGGACACCACTGCTGCCAGCCGTTGCACCGTCATTACGGCGTGACGGCATCGGCCCGAGCCAGCCTCAGTTTCACCAGCACGGTTGAGGAAATCGACCGTTTCGCCGAGGAGCTCGCCTCAACGGTCGCGTTCCTGAAAGAGCACAGCTGAGCTGATTCAGGCCGATGGATCGGTGCTCGCTGTGCTCTGGACTTCGGTGCTCTGGACTTCGGGCCTGTTCAAGGGCACCACGTTGTTCGACTTCACGTCGTAGCTGACCCAGCGGTAAGAGCGAGCGCCGGGGCGGGGTGCTTCATCGAGGGGGGCAGGGCTCGAATAGCTGTTGCCGCGGTAACGCAGGATTCGCATGGCCATGGGTCATGAACCCGCGAAGCGTGCCGAGGCACACCGTTGCCGGATGTTCGTCGCGGTACAGAGTGAACATTCCTGCTGGTTTTCGGTGTCGACCATCACATCTCCTGATTGTTGAAGTTCCTCGGCCAGCTGCTGGGTTGCTGCTGCTGGCCCTCAGAGCTTGAGTTGCGCCCGGAAAAAGCGCTCTGTTTCCTCCAGCACNTCGATCTGGGTGGTTTGGTTGCGAAAGCCATGGCCTTCCTCGGCGAACAACCGCACCTCGACCGGGATCCCGTTGGCACGCAATGCAGCAGCCATGCGCTCGGTCTGTTCCGGAGGNACCACCTTGTCGTTCAAGCCCTGGAAGAACAGCACCGGGCAGGAGATCTTTGCGGCATGGTGCTGGGGTGAACGCGCCAGATAGATCTCCCGTTCAGTCGGCCATTCCCCCACCAGGGAATCGAGGTAGCGCGCTTCAAAACGATGCGTGTCCTCCGCCATGGCCGTCAGGTCACANACGGCATACCGGCAGGCACCCACGCGGAAGAGGGATGTAAAGCACAGCGCGGCCAGGGTGGTGAATCCTCCGGCGCTGCCGCCCTCGATCGCGATCTGNTCCGGATGGGCGTCGCCGCTGTNGATCAAGGCCTGGGCCGCAGCGGCGCAGTCCGCCACATCCACCACACCCCAGCCGCGGTTGAGGCGTTCGCGGTACGACCGCCCGAATCCGGTNGAGCCGCCGTAATTCACATCCACCACGCCCCACCCGCGCGATGTCCAGTACTGGATGGCCAGGCTGAGGCCCCGGCGGGCCATGGCGGTGGGCCCGCTGTGACTCTTCACCAGCAGCGGCGCCGGGCTTGGACGATCGCCCACCGGCGGGTAATACCAGGCATGGGTGCGCTGCTGGTTGTGCCCGTTGAACCAGATCGGCTCTCCCACGCTGATGGCGTCCACCGGCATCGGGCAGTCCACCGCTGGGCTATGCAGCCACCGGATGGCGTCGGACCCGCGCAGGTCCAGCTCCAGCAACCCCGCCATGGCGGTGCTGTTGCTGGCCACGGCCGTGGCACAGCCCTTAAGGGCCTGCAGCCCTGCCAGGTCGTCGAACGGTTGATCGATGCTTTCCACGCTTCCATCCAGGCCAAGCCGTTTCAGCGACCAGACACCGTCTTGGCAGATGGCCGCCAGCAGCCGTTGCCCGTCCCAGGCAGTGGTTCGCATCCCATAGATCCATTGGGGCATGGCCGTTTCCGCCGCCATCGGCCACGGCTTTTGCCAGCTGGTTGCTCCCGCCGGCTGCAGCATCAGGTTCCACCAGCCACTGCTGTCTTCCGCCACCACCAGCGACCCATCCGGAAGCCATTGGGGTTGGAACACGGAAATCCCGGTACCGCCGGCGATGGGTTGTGGTGCAATCAGCGCGCCATCCGCTGTGATCTCTGCGCACCAAAGTTGGCTGCTGTCCCAAGGCATGGCCGGTTGCTGCCACTCCAGCCAGGCCAAACGGCCACCGTCTTCACTGAGACAGGTGTATCCGGCAAAATCCGCGGGTTGATGCAACCGCTTGGGCTGCTGATCGGTGCTGTCCAGATCCACCGTCACCAGCTGATCAACAGCCGCTTGCTGATCAGACCCGTCGATCTCCCGGATCCCGATCCAGCGGCGCCGGGGCAGGTCCAGCAACCCGTCCGCCAGATCCCAGGCTCCGGGTGCCGTCAGGCGCAGCGGAGCCGCNAGTGGTGTTGGAGCTTGATCAAGGCCNCGGGGCCANTGCCACTGCTGTTGCCAAAGGGTCCGCTCCTGGATCCAGACCAGCAGCAGGGCATCCCCATCGCTGGCGGCGCACAACACTCCTCCGCCGTAGTCGTGGACGCGGCTGCGCAGGTTGATCGGGGCCGGCGTCAGCTCCGTTGGTGATCGATCCGGAGCCGCGAAGGGTCGCAACAGGGCNGTGGTTCGACCGNTCTCCTGGGGGCGTTGTTCCAGCCACAGCAGCCAGATCTGTTGATCAGGCCCCTCCAGCAGCTGCGGTTCCTTCAGGCCAGGCAGTCTCCCGACAGCGACGTCGGCGTGGAGGGGCGGGTGGGCCATGCCAGCTGGTTCGGGCCAATTACCATGCTGTATCAACGTGGATGGCGACGTGGCGGGGAGTTTTGCGCAGCTGGCCCGTGCGGCTGATCAGTCCAGGGACACCATGCTGGTGCCCAAGACGGCCCTGGAGACCCCTCCGCTCGAAATNCACACCCTCGGTGCTGAGGTGTTGCGCCAGCCGGCCCGACGGATTGGAAAGGTCACGGAGCAAACCCGTGAACTGGCCCGCGACATGCTCCGCAGCATGTACACCGCCANGGGAATTGGTCTGGCGGCACCCCAGGTGGGCATTCATCAGCAGCTTCTGGTGATTGATCTCGATCTGGAGAACCCNGCGACGCCGCCGCTGGTGCTGATCAACCCGGAGATCGCATCGGCCAGCGCTGGCCTCGACACCTACGAGGAAGGCTGCCTCAGCATCCCCGGCGTCTATCTCGACGTGGTGCGTCCATCGGCGATTGAGCTCAGCTTCCGCGATGAGATGGGGCGCCCTCGCAAGATGAAGGCGGATGGTTTGATGGCGCGCTGCATCCAGCACGAGATGGATCACCTCAATGGGGTGTTGTTCGTGGACCGGGTCACCGATGAGGCCGGTCTTCAGAAGGAACTGAAAGACCACGGTTTCCAACGCCAACACGTTCAATCGGTGTCCTGACCCATGCCGATGAAACCCCTGGCCGGGCTGTTCCTGGCACTGGCCTGCGTGCTCGGNATTGCCAGCACCGGTTGCGTGTTTGAGCTGGCCTACGGCGATCCGGATCTGGGTGTGACCACAACCTCCTGGATCCTGGCCCTCGCNGCTCCGGCCACCGTCGGCACACTCTTGGTTGCAATTCGTCTGAACAAACCGGCCTGATCGGGGCGACGGGTTCATTGCTCACTTTTACGATCCGTGCAACTCATCGCTCGGCCGTGATCTCTCGCTTTCTGCCTGCTGCCGCCGGACTTGCCCTCAGCCTCGGCGTGATNCCTGCAGTGCAGGCGCAAGGATCCCTGTTCACCACCTTGCCTGTGGACACCAGCAAGTTTGTGCTGGTCTCGGCTCCGATCGGCAACGGCGAGCGCTCCCAGCTCAACATNTATGAGCAGCGGTCTGANAAGCGGCCNTGTTTCGCCGTTGGTGCGGGTTCCCCTGCCGTCGTNGATCCNTTGCTTTCCACCTTCGATTTCACCGGGATCTGCAACCGCTACATCGACGGCAATGGCTATTCGCTCCGGATCGGGGGTGATGACCTGGGCACCCGCTACCGGCTGACGGTGGTCAACACCGGCAGTGACATGGAACTGTTGGCAGCTCCAACTCGTGATCGTTCCCAGCCCACCTACCTGATCGCCAGAACGGGGGGCGCCGGCAGCGGCTTCCTCAAGTTCACTCTCGAGCCGGGCTGGACCCTGAGCCGCCGGGCGTACGGCAAGAAAGCCCTCGGTCACATCTACGTCTATCGCGACANTGCCCCNGNCCGNTGANCGGAGCTGGGCATGGGATCGGAGAACCGGTCAAAACACCTGTTGCTGAATCGCGTCAGGGTTTCCACACTGAAGTCAGACGTCAGGAGTGGGTATGAAGCCGACCATCTCTCATTGGTTCCATTGGTTGGGTGAGGCCATGGGCCATGCCCTGGGTTCCGCGCAGGATCGGCGCCTCCAGCCGCCGCCGATTGGTCCGCAGCCGTATCGCGATGTTCCTGAGAAGCAGGTCAGGAATTACTGATCAATCCAGGCTCCCGGGGAGCAGCAGATCGGTGCAGCGGTAGCCGCTTGCTTCGGCCACGGCTTCAGCGTTCACGCCGTGATGGCCACGCAGATCAGCCACGGTGCGCGCCACCCGCAGCAGGCGGATGCCACTTCGGGTGGACAGGCCGCGCCGGGCCACCAGCTGCTCCCACAGCTGCCAGGCTGCGTTATCGATACCGGCCTGTTCGCCGATGGCGGTCGCCGATAGATCCCGGTTGCAGATCCCACCGGGGTTGCGTGCCGCCATCCGGCGACGGGCTGCGGTGATGACCTCGTGCTGGAGCCAGGGTTCCCGCGCCTGATCCTCGGGTTGGAGGCAGCGCCGCACGTCCCCTGCGGTACGCCGTTCCAGGCGCAGCTGCAGATCGAGGCGATCCAGCAGGGGTCCGGACAGGCGTTGCCAGTAACGCTGCCGCTGACTCGGGGTGCAGCGGCAGCCATGCTCCCGATCGCCATGCCATCCACAGGCGCAGGGGTTGGTGGCGGCCACNAGGGTGATGGCTGCTGGAAAGGACGCCTTGAAGCGTGCGCGGCTGAGGCGGACGGCACCCTCCTCGAGCGGTTGTCGCAGTTGATCCAGCAGCGCCCGCGGAAATTCCGTGAGCTCATCGAGAAACAGCACGCCTCCATGGGCCAGGCTCAGNTCTCCGGGCTGAGGACTGACTCCACCCCCGATCAGTGCGGCGGCCGAGCAGCTGTGATGCGGTGCCCGGAATGGTCGCTGCTCCAGCAGGCGCGGGGATTGTTGCTCCAGTTGNCCCGCAANGGAATGGATGCGTGTGATCGTNAGCGCCTCCTCACGGCTCAGGGGCGGCAGCAGCTGCGGCAGCTGATGGGCCAGGTGGGTCTTGCCGCAGCCAGGGGGGCCAACCAGCAGGAGATGGTGGCCGCCGGCGGCTGCNAGGGCCAGGGCNCGTGCTGCNTGTCCCTGGANNNGGATTNGNTCGTGNGNCNTNGGNGGTGNCTCTGGCNTGGCCCGGCAGACCCGCAGGCAAGGCCGCTCTCCGTTGAGCTGCTGCACCAGTTGCTGCAGATCGGGCGCCGTACGCACCACCAGCCCGTCGATCAAAGCGGCTTCATCGGCATTGCCAGGCGGAACCACCAGCGCCCGCGCGCCATGGCGCGCGGCCAGCTCTGCGATGGCGATCACGCCACGGATGGGCCGCAGGCTGCCGTCCAGTCCCAGCTCTCCGGCACACCAGATGCNGTTCAGCCGGGGACGATCNAGCTGACCGCTGGCCACCAGCAGCGCCAGGGCGATCGGCAGATCAAACGCGGGCCCCTCCTTGCGCAGGTCTGCTGGCGCCAGGTTGATCACCACCCGTACCAGCGGGCCGCGGAAGCCGGCGTTGCGCAGGGCCGATCGCACCCGCTCCCTCGACTCCTGGATCGCTTTGTCGGGCAGCCCCACCAGTTGAATTCCNGGCAGCCCCGGTGCCAGATCCACTTCAACNGTGACGGGTCGGGCCTCCAGGCCCTGCAGGGATGCACTGAGACAACGTGCCAGCATTCAAAGCAATGGGTTGATCCAAGGGGTGAATGCCCCGCATGTCACACCCGTCCCAGCTGTTCTCCTGCGCGCACCATGGCGGACGACACGATCTTCGGGAAGATTCTGCGGGGCGAGATTCCCTGCGATGAGGTTCACAGCGACGAACATTGCCTGGCCTTTCGGGACATTGCTCCCCAGGCTCCGGTGCANGTGCTGGTGATTCCCCGTGAGCCGATCGAGAGCCTGCGCTCGGCCGACAAAGAGCATCAAGCGCTGCTGGGCCATCTGTTGCTGGTGGCCGCTCAGATCGCCAAANAGGAGGGCCTCGANGACTTCCGCACGGTGATCAACAGCGGAGCCGCTGCCGGTCAGACCGTGTTCCACCTGCATGTGCACGTGATCGGTGGGCGTCCTCTGGAGTGGCCACCCGGTTGAAGGCAGGCTCGCCAGAATGACCGCATGACGGTNNCATCCACNGNNGCGCGGNCNGGGCTGCNCGGCCANCTCANCAAGCTGCGCAACCTTGCCCAGCCTTTCTTCCTGCCTCTGGATCAGGCGACGGGCTGGCAGTTTGCGGGCCTGCTGGTGGCCCTGTTGTTCTGTGTTGGCGGCCTGGTCCTGGTGGCCCTCACCGGGCTGATCGGTCTTGCAGAGCAAGTGCTTCCAGCGC
Source organism: Cyanobacteria bacterium TMED177 (assembly GCA_002170825.1). Taxonomy (GTDB): domain Bacteria; phylum Cyanobacteriota; class Cyanobacteriia; order PCC-6307; family Cyanobiaceae; genus Parasynechococcus. The sequence goes on along the minus strand of NHIA01000019.1, from coordinate 13,424 downwards.
TGACTGAGAAATATTTCAGTGGGGTGGCCGGCACGATCACCGGGATCTGGACCAGTGCCTGGGGCGCTGTGTTCAGCAGTCTGTTTCTGATCGGGGCAGCGGCGTTTCTGGTGATGCGCCAGCAGCTGCGCAATCGACGTTGGCTGCATTGGCTGATGCTCGGCGTGATTGTGCTGATGCTGCTCACCGTGAATGGCATTAATGCCGGCATCGGTTTCATCGCCCGTGATCTCACCAACGCGTTGGTCTCCAANCAGGAGGATGGTTTCTACAGAATCCTGATTCTNTANGCCTGCTGCTTTGTTGTTGCTCTTCCGATTCGGGTCTCCCAGATCTTCTTCACTCTGAAGCTGGGGATCATCTGGCGGGATTGGTTGTCCCGCAGTCTGATCGGCGATTACATGCGCAACCGTGCGTATTACGTTCTCAATCCCAATGATGAACAAGTCACGGATGTTGATAACCCGGATCAGCGCATCACCGATGACACACGATCATTCACGGCCCAGAGTCTTCAGTTCACTCTTGGTGTTTTCGATGCGTTGCTGACGTTTTCGCTCAACATCCTGATCCTCTGGAGCATCAGCACAACCTTGACCCTGTCATTGTTTGGTTATGCGGCCTTTGCGACCTCTGTTCTGGTGATTTCTGGTCGCCGGCTGGTGCGCATCAACTTCGATCAGCTCCGTTATGAAGCGGATTTTCGATACGGACTGGTGCACATTCGCAACAACGCTGAGTCGATTGCGTTTTATGCCGGAGAAGAGCCGGAAGCCACGGAAACAGAGCGTCGACTTGGCTTCGTTGTTAGTAATTTCAATCTGTTGATCATCTGGCGGGTGATCATTGATGTGATGCGCCGCTCCATCGGCTACGCCGGTAACTTCTTCCCTTATTTAGTCATGGCCGTCCCCTACTTTGCGGGGGAAATTGACTATGGCGGCTTCATTCAGGCCAACTTCGCCTTCGGCATGGTTGAAGGGTCCCTGTTCTACGTGGTGAACCAGATCGAGGAGTTGGCCCAGTTCACCGCAGGGATCTCACGCCTTGAGGGCTTCCAGAGCGAGGTTGAGCATGTGAGCCGAATGGCCAATGAGGGCGACCAGGTCAAGGTCGACTCCAATTCGATCGTGGTGCGACACGCCGATCTCACCCCACCTGGCGCTGAACAGCCGATCGTTCGAGATCTGAGCCTCAGCGTTGGTGAAACGGATCGACTCCTGGTGGTGGGCCCCTCCGGTTGCGGCAAGACTTCGTTCATCAGGATGATCAGTGGTCTGTGGGCACCCACCAGTGGAACCGTGGAGCGTCCTCCCACCGGCGAACTGCTGTTCATTCCCCAGAAGCCCTACATGCTTCTGGGATCGCTCAGAGAGCAGCTTTGCTACCCCACTGATGAAGCCCGGTTCAGTGACGACCAGCTCCGTCATGTTCTCGATGAAGTGAACCTCGGCACCCTGTCCTCCCGTTATCCGGATCTGGATGTCAAGCAGGATTGGCCACGCATCCTGTCCCTCGGCGAGCAACAGCGGCTGGCCTTTGGTCGGCTGCTGCTCAACGCACCACGGTTCGTGGTGCTNGATGAGGCCACCAGTGCTCTGGATGTGGCGACAGAGGATCACCTGTATGCCCTGCTTCGCCAGCGGGAGCTTTCGGTGATCAGCATTGGCCATCGTCCGACCCTCAAGCAGTTCCATGACACGGTGCTGGAACTCACTGGAGATGGCTCCTGGCGTTTGATGCCAGCGACCAGCTATGACTTCGGGCGTTCCTGATCCGGCCGGATGACATCCTCCAGTGAGCCCCCTGCAACCGCTTCGGTTCCGGAGACGTCCGCCACCACCAGTGACGTGCCCGCCTTTGGCTGGAGCGGCTATGCCGAGCGGGTGAACGGCCGGTTTGCCATGGTCGGCTTTGCTGCGGTGCTGGTGATCGAAGCCCTCAGTGGCGATACCTTCCTGCATTGGGCTGGTTTGCTGCCCTGATCAGGTCTGATCTCTGATCCATTCGGTTAGGGGGGCGATTAGGGCAGTTGGATCAGGTCCACCTCCCAGCGCCCTCCCCGGCTCACCTGAACCGCCAGGCGGCGGCCATCGCCGTTCAGGCTGACGGCGCGCGGTACGCCGGGGGGATTCAAGGGCAGGCGCTGCACGGTTCCGACACTGCGGCGATACAGCACCAGCTCTGTGCGTTCCTCCCGTTGCTGCACCACAGCCAGACGTTCGCCGTCCGCGCTGGCACTCACGCTGATGGGCAGGGCATCNGCACGGTTGAGCCCAGGCAACGGCACNGCTTGCCGGCTCCCCAGATCGATCAGCTCCACCCGCTCGCGACCACCCCGGAGGGCCAGGCTGGCCAGCCAGCGCTGCGCAAGGGCAGGATCCCTGCGGCTGCCGACGTTCTGTCGNAGCATTCCGTTCANATCGGGTAGGGGGATCGGCCGCTGGCTGCTGCAGCCCGAGAGCAGGANTGGCAAGAGAAGCGGCAGAAGCCTGGCNGCAGGTCGCTTCACGGGTCGCGCTCCAGCGGTGGGGTGTTCAGCGCCTGTCCGGCGGCCCTGTCCGGTTCCANCAGTTCACTTAGGTCGAGCAGTTCCACCCGCCATTGGCCCTGATCGGCCACCTGCAGGGCCAGCCTTCGGGCGTCCGGGGCCAGGCTCAGGCGAATCGGATCACGCCCCCCCGGCAGCGGCAGAGGATGCAACCGTCCATTGAGACGGTCCAGCACCACCGCGAGACGGCGTTGGCCGCGTTGGGTGATCAGCGCCAGGTAGCGGCCGTTCCAGCTGAGCGAGGGAGAACTGTGGGGCTGATGACGCCGCAGTTGNGGTAAAGACCGCAGGTCGCCAGTCACGTCACGGAGCTGNACGGTGGGTCGTCCCTGAAGGTCGGTGATCACCGCCAGCAGGCGTCCGTCACCGCTGAGGGCGGGATCCTCCTGGTTGCGGTNCATCCAGCCACTGCCNGCCCGGTTGACGCGTGCACTGCAGCCGATCAGCCCGGCCGCAAGGACCATGCTCAGAACCAGCNGCCGAATCTGGATCAGTCGTCGAAACGGGAACTGTTGTCCCGTGGGCCCATCGAGGCATCTCGTCCGCTGCGGGAACTCCGCGGCGCTGGACGGCTGCCATTGTCCGGGCTTCCTGTGGGACGTCCCGTCGGCCGGCTGGGTGATTCGCGTTTGGCCGTGAAGGCTGCTTCCTCAGCGGCCGGGCGTGANGGCCGTGCAGCTGTGGTTGGCCGATCACTCCCTNTCCGATCAGTGGCCTTCCGATCAGTGATTGGCCGATCTGTTANGCCGTTGCCAGGGGGGCGGCTGTCGGGCTGCTCGGAGTCGCTGGCCGCGCGGCCGATCGGTCGGCTGCCTCGGCGTTGGTCCTGGCGCATGCTTCGCCGATCGCCGAAATCAGGACGGCTCTCCTGACGGTCCTCNCCGGCACGGAAGCGGGCCATGCGNCGGGACCGTTCGTCGTCCGCTGAACCCCAGCGATTGTTGTTCTCGTCTGTTTCGCGAGGGCGCCGGCTGGCGGCCTGCTCAGGAATGGCGGCTCGCGATGGACGACGCGGTTGGTAGAACTCGTCCTGGGGTTGATCGTCAAAGTTGTCGTCGCGACCGCTGAAGCGGCGGCGCAGGTTCTCCGGCTCATCGAAGCGGTCGTAGCCCTCATCCCAACCCCCGCGCAGACCACCCGGCTCGCCTCTTGCCGGGGCTGGCTCATCATCGAAATAGGCGGAACGCCGTGCCTGCTCCGTGGCCACACCCCGNAGTCGGACGCTTTCGTAGGCGAAGAANACCGTGGTTCCNGCTAACAGGAACTGGCCAAACTGAAGAATCGGATCCAGGCGCCAGCCCTGGAAAAACAGAATTCCGCCGCACAACAGACCGATGGCGGCGAAGAAAACGTCGTAATCCCGTGCCAGAGCGGGCTTGAACGTGCGCATGAAGTAGAGCAGCGCTCCGCCAACGGCCAGCACGATGCCGACGATGCTGGCCCAGTTCAGACTGGCGTTAACCAAGGAAGCGCCTCCGCAAGACCCTCAGTCTACGAGCGGCGCCAGAGGTGATCAGAGTTTGCGGTCAAGACGGTCGGTTTGGCTGATCAGGATCAGGCCGATGGTGGCAGGGACCACAACAATCAGACCTCCCCAAACGAGGCTGCTCAGAAAATTGGAGAGGGAGGGGGTCATGGCGTCGGTGACGTCGGTTTCAAAGCCGAAGCGATCCTAGGGATCAAGACCCGCTTTCTACGATGCCGTTCCCAATGCTTTGAGCTTTGTGACGCCGCTGCTTCCGTTCCTTCCAGCTGTCCATCTGGGCCTGGGGTTGCTGCTGGCGGCACTGACGCTCGCCTTCCTGCTGCGCATCGTGCTCACCTGGTACCCCCAGATCGATCTCACCAAGGGGGCCTGGCCTCTGATTGCCTGGCCAACCGAGCCGGCATTGGCGTTGACCCGGCGGGTGGTGGCCCCGATTGGGGGGGTTGATGTGACCCCCGTCATCTGGGTGGGTGTTCTGAGCCTGGTGCGGGAACTGCTGGTCGGTCAGCAAGGCNTGCTGTCCCAGGTGATGCTCCGTGCTCAGCTCNTCAGTTGAGCATNTCCTGCTCAACAAANTTGGTGTGGATGTCGCCGTTGATGAATTCCGGCCGATCGAGCAGGGCCAGATGGAATTCCACCGTCGTTGGAATCCCGGTCACGGCACATTCGTTCAGCGCCCGTTTCATGCGCGTCATCGCCATCTCACGGTTGCGTCCCCAGACGATCACCTTGCCGATCAGTGAGTCGTAGAAGGGAGGNATGTCGTAGCCGGTGTACACGTGGCTGTCGACCCGCACGCCAGGGCCACCGGGCGGCAGCCAGCCCGTGATCCGACCCGGTGCTGGCCTGAAGTTATGGGTGGCGTCTTCGGCATTGATGCGGCACTCNATGGCATGGCCNGACAGCTGGATCTCNTCCTGTTTCACGCTGATGGGCTCGCCACCGGCGATGCGCAGCTGCTCCGCAATNAGATCGATGCCGGTGACCATCTCCGTCACCGGATGCTCCACCTGGATCCGGGTGTTCATTTCCATGAAATAGAAGCCACCACTGCGATCCAGCAGAAATTCAACGGTTCCTGCNCCTTCGTAGTTGATGCTGCGGGCCGCGGCGATAGCCGCATCCCCCATCCGTTTGCGCAGTTCAGGATCCAGGGCCGGGCTGGGGGCTTCCTCCAGCAACTTCTGGTGGCGGCGTTGAATCGAGCAGTCCCGTTCGCCCAGATGCACGACATTGCCGTGGCGATCGGCGAGCACCTGCACCTCCACGTGCCGTGGTCGGTCGATGAATTTCTCCATGTAGAGACCGGGGTTGCCGAAGGCCGCTTCGGCTTCCCCCTGGGCCGCTTTGAACAGGTTGCCGAGCTGGTCCGCGCTCTGCACCAGCCGCATGCCACGGCCGCCGCCGCCAGCGGTGGCCTTGATCATCACCGGATANCCCATCTGCTCGGCCAGCACGGCCGCATCCTCCGGNCCTGCCAGCAGCCCTTCGCTGCCCGGCACCGTGGGNACGCCCACCGATTGCATGGTGGCCTTCGCCGTTGATTTGTCGCCCATGGAGCGGATCGCATGGGGGGACGGACCGATGAAGATCAGTCCGTGATCGCCGCACATCTCGGCGAATTTGTCGTTCTCGGCCAGAAAGCCGTAGCCCGGGTGGATGGCATCAACGCCGCGGGACGTGGCGGCGGCNAGAATGTTGGGAACGTTGAGGTAGCTCTTGCTGCTGACGGCGTCGCCGACGCAGACCGCTTCATCGGCCAGTTGGACATGCAGGGCGTCCTTATCAACCGTGCTGTAGACAGCCACGGTGGCGATACCGAGTTCGCGGCAACTGCGCAGAATCCGGAGGGCGATTTCGCCGCGGTTGGCGATCAGCACTTTGCCGATGGGCATCCCGCAGCAGTCCAGGCCAGAGGGCGGATCGTATCAGCGCAGACCGTGCGAANCCTCTGCTGAACCCCCGCTCGGTATGATCACGACTCGACAAAGCCCGAGCGGCTGAGTCGGCCACGCGGATGTGGTGGAATTGGTAGACACGCACGTTTGAGGGGCGTGTGGCTTCGGCCTTGCGAGTTCAAGTCTCGCCATCCGCACTCCATTCCATTGGCAAGACCTGAGACCGTTGATTCCGGGCCTGCCGTTGTTCTTGTTTCGAACGGCCCCGGTGAGCTGACCACCTGGGTGAGACCGTTGGCCGAACGGTTGCACGCCATGCTGCCGTTGCGCCCGCGAACGCCAGATGCAGCGGCGTCGCTCCATCTCGTCCTGGTTCCCTGCCCCAATGCAACGGGTCAGGAGCGGGCCGCCGCTTCACCCTGGGGTCTGTTTGAGCGGATCACCCCGGCCAGCCGCTTCTGGCATCTGTTGCTTCGGCCTGAACGCTATGGCCCATGGCCGCGGCGCGGGGTGGTGGTGTTCCTCGGTGGTGATCAGTTCTGGACGGTGTTGTTGTCGGCTCGTCTCGGCTACCGCCACATCACCTACGCCGAATGGGTGGCCCGTTGGCCGCGGTGGAACGACACCGTGGCGGCGATGTCCGAGGGGGTGTTGCGTCAGTTGCCCCGCCGATTTCAGCCTCGCTGCCGGGTGGTGGGCGATTTGATGGCGGACCTTTCCAGCTTTGCCCGTCAGGCCGCACCGCTGCCGGAGGGCGAGTGGATCGGGCTGTTGCCCGGGTCCAAGCCAGCCAAGCTGAGCGTGGGCATGCCATTTCTGCTGGAGACCGCAGACCGGCTGGCCCGGTTGCGGCCTGGCTGCCGTTTCCTTCTGCCGGTGGCTCCCACNACCTCGGTTGCTGAGTTGNTGCGGTTCGCCGGTCCGGCCAATCCGATCGCCTCCCATTACTCCGCTGCGGTGCGCCACTGCCGGGATGGGGTGCTGCTGACCGAGGCGGGCACATGCATCCAGCTGCTGCAACAGCATCCGGCCCATGGCCCCCTCAGCCAGTGCCAGCTGGCACTGACCACAGTGGGGGCGAACACGGCGGAACTCGGCGCTTTGGGTGTGCCGATGATCGTGATCGTTCCCACTCAGCACCTTGAGGTGATGCAGGCCTGGGATGGGGGGCTNGGCCTACTGGCGCGACTGCCGGGGCTGCGGCGGATCATCGGGGTGCTGCTCTCGCTGTGGCGGCTGCGCAACAACGGTTTGATGGCTTGGCCCAACATCAGCGCTGGTCGCGTGGTGGTGCCCGAGCGGGTGGGCGAGATCACGCCCGAGCAGATCGCGGGCGAAGCGGCTGAATGGCTGGATTCACCAGCGTTGCTGCAGGGGCAGCGGGATGATCTGCGCGCGCTGCGCGGTGCTCCCGGTGCGGTGTCTGCACTGGCTGAAGAGGTGCGGGAGCTGCTGCCCCGCCANTTGGAATCTGCTTAAGGTTTGACNAGCGGTTNCGNCGTCAATGACCACTCCCCAGCCTGTTCAGCGCACCCCTGAGGAGTGGAAGCAGACCCTCTCGCCTGAGCAGTACGAGGTNGCCCGTTGTGGCGGCACGGAACGCGCNTTCACCGGGGCTTATTGGAACAACAAAGCAACGGGGACCTATCACTGCATCTGCTGCGATGCACCCCTGTTCAGCTCCAAGACCAAGTTTGATTCCGGAACGGGCTGGCCCAGCTTCTGGGATGGCGTTTCAGCTGAGGCGATCACCACTACTAAGGATCTCAGCCACGGCATGGTGCGGGTGGAAATCAAGTGCGCCAACTGCGATGCCCATCTTGGCCATGTCTTCTCCGACGGCCCTGCTCCAACNGGTCAGCGGTACTGCGTCAACAGCGCTTCTCTGGACTTCAAGGCCAGCTGATCTCAGCGCTGCCAGTGCAGCTGTCCGGTGCCGCCGTTGCAGTAATTGGTGGCCTTGTTGGTTTCGCTGATGCGGACATCAGGCAGGATCTGTTGGGGATCCAGACCATGGCTGGTGAGGACCTGCTCGTAGCGGCGTTGGATGCAGCGATCGACGGCACTGGGTCTGGCCATGCCGTAGACGATCAAGCTGAGCAGGCACAGGACGCCCCCCTGAAACAGCCAGGTNGAGATCGANCGGGGTTGGCTGGATGTTGCCGGGACCGCNCGCAGACGCCGTTCCTGACGTCGAGCTGGCGAAGAAGTCACGCGGTTGCCGAACGGTCACGCTCGAATTCAACCTTGCTCACCAGGGGTCGTCGAGACCGCCTTCATCGATTGGCTCGCGGCTGCGTCGGGGCCTGGCGTCGCNGTCTGGCTGTTCAACATTGAGCTGTCCAANATCCATTGGTTGAACATCCATGGGCTCAACATCCATGGGTTCGGCCTGGGACTGCACCGGACGACGGGACACCGGCATCGAGCGGCGTGGCAGTGGGTCTTGCCGCAGGGGTTCGTCTCGCAACGGCCGTTCCAGAGGAGGGGCCTCCCGGAACGTGTCCTCCCTAAGCGGTTGCGCCCGGAACGGTTCGCGCTCGACGGGCTCCGGCGCATAACGGTCGTTCCGGTAAGGGTCGTCCGGTTGCTCATCGAGATAGCGGCGCTGGGGCATCACGTCACGGCGCCGTTCCTCCAGTTCCACATACTCGATCTCCTCTTCCGGTTCGAACCGGGCGGTTTCTGCGGCGGAGAGCCGTCGCTGCTCTTCCACTGGCTGCCCGGAGCTGAGCTGGTTTTCCACCGGCACCAGATTGACCCGGTAGCGCTCCCGCTCCTGTTCTTCCCAGCTGGGACCGCCCACACCAAGCTTCTCCAGCACACCGCTGTTCAGTTGCTTGAGTTTGTCCTCAGCGCCCTCATAAACGATGATCCGATCCGGGCCGCTGCTGACGATCTCGTCCACCGGCATCTCCCATGTGCTGAGGACGCCTTCCCCCAGCAGCGGAACACCGAGGGCTCCCATCACCAAGGTGGTGAGTTCCCCGGTTTCGATGTCGAAGGCAAAGCCCAGAACCCGTCCAAGCTGCCGTCCGGATTCGGTGATCACTTGGCAATTGATCACCCGGCTGTAGCGCTCAGGATTGAAGCCGTCGCTGAGCGAATCGGCTGAATCCACGAGGATCACGTCGCCCACCTGGCGGATCCGGTCCAGGGGCATCCAGCGCGGCAGGCCGGGCAGGAAGCGGGTCAAGGGGTTGTCGCGCAGACCGACGGCCACCACCTCGCGGCCGTCAATGTCGACGATCACTTCTCCGACCACCCCAAGCCTGCGGCCGGTGTCCCGGGTGATCACTTGTGTGCCCATCAGTTCTGAACGCAACCAGAGACGGTCGCTGGGCACCCCAATCTGGGCGTCGTTCGCTGGAGGGGTCAGACTCATCGCGCCATTGTGGCGCAGGGCTCCTGCCCTGCCATCTCAGGCTGCATCGGGAAGTCCGACCACCTGGGTGTGGGCTCCGCGGGCCTGGGTGACACCGATCGTACGTTGAGCGGCGGCGATCATCGGGCGTCGGTGACTCACCACCATGAACTGGGCCTGTTCGGCCTGGGTGGCGATCAGCGCCGCCAGCCGTTCCACGTTGACGCCATCGAGGAAGCTGTCGACTTCATCGAGGGCATAGAAGGGCGAGGGACGGAAGCGCTGCAGGGCGAACAGAAAGCTCAGGGCGGTGAGTGATTTCTCACCACCGGACATGGCCGCCAGGCGACGAACGGCCTTGCCCTTGGGGTGGGCCACCAGGGTCAAGCCACCCTCCAGTGGGTCGTCGGGGTTCTCCAGCTGCAGGTGGCCATCGCCATCCGAGAGGGAGGCGAAGATTTCGCGGAAGTGGCCGTCCACGGCGGTGAAGGCTTCCATGAACGCCTCCTGACGCAAGGTGGCGACCGTTTCAATCCGCAGCAGCAGCTCTTCACGCTCGTTGTTGAGCACCTCCAGCCGCTCGTTCAGTTCCGCCAAACGCTGTTCAAGGGCCTCGAGTTCCTCGAGCGCCAGCATGTTCACCGGTTCCAGTGCCTCCATGCGCTGCTGGATCGCCACGAGATCCGCCTGCAAGGCCTCAAGGCCAGCCAGTCGTATGGCGTCTGGAATCTCCGGTCTGGGATCGGGCAGGACCTGTTCCATCTCCTGCAGACGGATGGCACCGCTGCGCTGCTCCTCGATCAGGCTCAGCCGTTCCTCTTTGAGCCGTTCCAGAGCCCACTCCGCCTGTTGAAGGGCCTGCCGCTGACGCCCCACCTCCACTTCGGCGGCGTCCCGCGCCCGGCGTTGTTCCCCGAAGCGCGCCTGCAGTTCGGATTGTTGCTCCTGCAGCTGGGTGCGCTTCTCCTGCAGCTCCTGTTGCTGGGTTCGCCAGGAGCCATGGGTCGCGGCCAGGGCCTGCACCGCTTCCTGCAGTCGACGCTCCTCATCCTCAAGGTTCTGGCGTTGGTCCCCCAGGCGTTCGATCGCCAGCTGCCGTTCGCGTTGGGCCTGCAGCAGCGAATCCCGTTCCTTGCGGGCGGCGTCGACACGGCCGTCGGCAGCCTCCAGGTCCTGCTGGAGTTGTTGCCAGGCGGCGGCATCGTCATGGCCATCGCTGCTGCTGCGCTCAGCCGCTTCCAAGTGCCGCAGCTCGTCGCACAGGGGGGCCAGTTCACGGGCGATCGTGTCGAGTCGCTGCCGCTGACTGGCCTGGTCCTGCTGCAGCTTGCTCAGCCGTTCAGCGCGGAGACGGCTGCGTTCGAGCAGGGGGCCATGGTTGCGGCGGGCGGCATTGCGTTCCGCCACCAGAGCGGCCTGGCGTTGCTCCAACTCCCGCAGCCGGGGTTTCTGCTGCTCCAGCGCCTGACCCAGCGATGCCTCCTCACGGCGGCAGACCACCAGGGCTTCCCCCACTTCCAGCAAGCGGCGTCGCAGGGGTTCCGCCTCGTCCTGATCGCTGCTGCGCCCGAAGCTGAGGCTGCTGGTCCGTTGGGCGAGGCTGCCACCGGTCATGGCACCGCTCTTCTCCAGCAGTTCGCCGTCGAGGGTCACAGCGCGGCTGCGGCCCAGCTGCTGCCGTGCACTGTTCAGATCAGCGAACACCATGGTGTCGCCGAAGACGTAGGCGAACACCTGGTCGTAGACCGGCTCAAAACGCACCAGATCCACAGCCTTACCGATCAGACCACCTGAAGCGGCATCACCACCAGGCCGCGCTCCTCGGGCGAAGGCTCCGGATCCACCACCACCAGGAGCACGAATCTTGTTGAGCGGAAGGAAGGTGAGCCTGCCGGCCCGGCGGCTTTTCAGCAATTCAATGGCGCGGGCGGCGATGCGGTCGTCGTCCACCACCACCTGGCCGAGGCGGGCCCCGGCGGCCACCTCAAGTGCCATTCGGTAGCGGTCCTCCACCTCCCCGAGCTGGGCAACCGGGCCGTGAATGCCATCCAGTCCGGCCTCCAACAGCAGCCGCAGGGCACCGGTGCCACGGCTTTCCTGCAGGGCATCGCGGCGGCTCTCCAGCCGCGTGATCTCCCGCTCAAGCCGGGTCTGCTCCTGTTCCAGTCGGGCACGGGTGCGCTGTTGAATCGCGACTGAGTCGGCGGTGTTCTGCAGCTCCTGTTTGCCTGTGGTGAGGGCTTGCAGCAGGGTCTGCCAGTCCAGTTCCAGTTGCTCCAGCCGTTGCTGCACGGCCTGTTCGTCATCGCCGTCCTGTTGTTGCTCCTGCTGCAATTCCGCCAGGCGATCCGTTTCCTGGCGCAGACGTTCCTGCAGCAATTGCTGCTCCTCCTGCAGGGGGGCAACAACGGCCTGGAGATCCTGACGGCGCCCACTGCGTTGTTTCTGCTGCTCCAGCCAGGCACCGGATCGACCGGCCACATCCGCCAGGCGACGTCTGGACACCTCAACAGCCGCTTCCGCATTGCGGCAGGTGGCTTCGGCCTGGTTCAGGGCTTCCTGGTGCGGGTCGCTCTCCAGTTCGCGGGACTGTTGCAACCATTGCTGGCGGCGGTTGGCCAGGTCGTGGCGCAGTCCCTGCAGCCGCTGTCCTTCCTCCTGGTGCTGCCCGGCCTGGCGTTCCAGTTCCCGGGCGCTGGTGTCCAGACCCGCCAGTTCGGCCTGCACCGCCAGCAGTTGATCCTCCCCAAGTGCTTTCACCTGCTCCTGCAGGGTCGCCAGTTCGGCGCTGGCTTTGCTGAGGGTCTCCTGGCCGCTGGCGATGGCCGCGGCATCCCGTTGCTCCTGCGCGTCCAGGGCCTGCTCGCGGCTGGCCAGATCCTTGAGGGCCTGGCCAGCGGCCTCGAAGGCCAGCACCATCTCCTGGCGGCGGCCCAGCTGGAGCCGCTCCCGCAGCTCCTGGTATTGACGGGCCTTGGCGCAGTCCTTTTCAAGCCGCAGGCGACTGGCGAGGAGCTCCTGCTCGATGATGCGGCAGCGGTCCTGCCGCTCCTGAACGTCATCGAGCTTGCGCCGGGTCTGCTCGATGCGGCTGTCAAACAGGGCGACACCGGCCAGCTCATCGATGAGGCCGCGTCGGTCGCGGTTGCTCATCGAGACGATGCGGGTCACATCGCCCTGCATCACCACATTGCTGCCTTCAGGGTCGATGCGCAGCCGCCGCAACTGGGTCTGCAGTTGTTGCAGATTGCAGGCCACCCCATCGGCGCTGTAGCTGGAGCTGTAGGAGCCACCCGGCATCACCCGCAGCTTCCGGCTCACGGTCCATTCGGTCTGGCCGGGTCGGATCCAGGGGCCTTCTTCAGGTGCCTCCAGTCCCTCCTCGGCGGCATCCGGCTGCCAATCGCTGAGGTCGAAGCGGACGCTCACCGTGGTCTCCGCCGCTTTGCCGGCCTTGAGCACACCGCTGTTGATCAGATCNGGCAGGCGATCGGCTCGCATGCCGCGGCTTGTGGCCAGGCCGAGGCAGAACAGCACGCCATCAAGGATGTTGCTTTTGCCCGAACCATTCGGGCCTGTCACCACCGTGAACCCCTGCTCGAGGGGGATCGTCATCGCTCCGCCGAACGACTTGAACTGCGCCAGCCCAACCTGATTGATGTGGACCAACAGGAGCGGGGGCTGTCAGCCGACTGAAAGTAGCGGAGCTGNTCGAAAGCTCAAGCCCGCGTGATGGAGCAGTGGCCATCGATGATCCGCAGGATTCCCCGCAACTCACCATCCAACAGATGGAGCACAACGGGGCCATCGGGATCCGGAGGCAGTTCGCCCTCGATGGTTCCGGCCATCACCCGTTCGGCCCAGCCGCGATTGCCGGAGACNGCGGCACTGCGGGGCTCAAGCCACACCNGCCGGTGGGGGGCGAGGGGCATGGCCGGCTGGCTGATNCCNTTNGGGGNTGGNACNTCGGCCAGGCGCCAGGTTCGGCAGTGATCACCCTCCTCNANAAGCAGGTCGAAGTGGCATCCGCTGGGGTCATCAGGGGCACCGGTATGGCGCAGCAGGGCATAACGGGCCATGGTCAGCGCATCAGCATCCAGCTGATCCTGCGGCTCTCCCAGGCCA
>NHIA01000018.1 GCA_002170825.1 Cyanobacteria bacterium TMED177 | reverse complement strand
GGCATTGCGTTCGTTGCGGGAGTGCTGGCTCATGCCGTTGGTCACGACCCGGCCCTCTTCCGAGGTGGCGCCCACCACGAACCCCCCTGGGCACATGCAGAAGCTGTAGACGCAGCGCCCGTTCTCGGCATGGTGCACCAGCTTGTACTCAGCCGCCCCAAGCCGGGGATGGCCGGCCATGTCCCCCCAGCGGGCCTGATCAATCAACGNGTTGCGGGTGNTCGATCCGCACNCCNACCGAAAACGGTTTGCGCTCCANCTGNACCCCNANNNGNTCNAGCATNGCNAAAGCAGTCNCGGGCNGAATGGCCGGGGGCCANCACGCAGTTGCCACAGGCGATCTNCTGCCCATCAGCCAGTCGCAGCCCCACCAGCTGATGGGGCTTCTCGCCCCCTGAGGGAGCCACAAGCAGCTCTTCAACGCGACTGGAAAAGCGCACCTCTCCACCCAGCGCTTCGATCCGGGCCCGCAATCCCCGCACCACCGTNGCCAACTTGAACGTGCCGATGTGGGGTCGGTGCACGGTGAGGATCTCGGGATTGGCACCACAGGCCACAAGTTCCTCCAGCACCTTGCGGCCGTAGTGCTCCGGATCACTCACCTGGCTGTAGAGCTTGCCATCGGAGAACGTGCCGGCGCCGCCTTCCCCGAACTGCGCATTGNACTCAGGATCCAACCTCCGTTCACCGCGCCAGAACCCGAAGGTCTGCTGGGTGCGCTGTTTCACCGGCTGCCCGCGTTCCAGCAGCAAAGGCCTGAAACCCATCTGGGCCAGAAGCAGGGCAGCGAAGTAACCGCAGGGACCAGCACCCACCACCACGGGCCGCTGCTCCAGCGCTCCGGACAACTTGCCCACAATCCTGTATGTGGTGTCCGGAGCCGGGCGCATCTTGGGCACCGGCCTGCGGCGCTGCATCAAGGCGGCCTCATCGCGCAGCTGAACATCCACGCTGTAGATCAACTGGATCCGGTCCCGTCGTCGGGCATCGATGCTGCGCTTGACCAGACGCTGCTTCAGCACCTGGTCCGGAGCGATCTTCAAACGGCTCAACACAGCTTCGTTGAGCTGCTCGTCGGTGTGGTCGAGCGGTAAGCGCAGCTCACTCAATCGCAGCATCAGGCCTGATCGCCATCCCCTTTCATTCGACCAGATGACCCACCTTTGAGGATCCCTGCCGATGCCTTCCCGGAAGGAGTCGCCCCACCCCTCAATCGGAAGTCACTGGCTGCAGCCTCCAGCCGCAGCGACTCTCCCTGACGCCGACGCTTCAAGGCTTCGCAGAGGCTGATCGGAGCCTCATCGGGATCAACCCACCCCATGGGATCGCGAACACCCTCATCGGATGCGGGCAGGGGAGCCGCCGCCACCAACGCCAGCACACGCGCAGTGTCGTACCCGGAGGCCGCCAGCAGATCCGGCGCTTCCCCCCATCGGCTGGAGAACGCCGCACTGAAACCAGGCCAGGCCTCACCCCGGGCGGGGTNCTCCANTCCAAGTTGCTGCCAGGGCACCTCGGGCAGGGCCTGGAGATCATCGGGAGCTGAGAGCCAGACCCAATTCGGCGATCTTGGCGCTCCACCACCAAAGGCACCGAGGTGTTGATCCTGACGCAGGCGTGACGCCAGCTGGCCTTCCGGTCGATCGGCCACCACCACGGTGGGGGTGGCNGACCAGGCCATGTCGTCTCGGAACCGNTCGAGCCGTTGGCTGTCCTCTGGATCCACCTGTTGGACCGGTGAGGCCTCATAGCTGTGCGCCTGCCCGCCAGCGGCCTGGTAGAGATCCACGAACTCCGTGGTCACCGTGGCCTCGAGAGCCTTGGGATCCGTCACCACCATCGCGCGGCCCCAACCGGCCTTAAGGGTTGCCTCCGCCGTGGCCCTGAGGTCATCCCGGAGCGACGGCACCAACGGCCAAAGCCGTTCGCGGCCATCCATGCTGCTGAGGGTGTCGATCGACGGCCCCCGCTGAAACGGGAAGAGAACACTCAGCTGCTGCTGGCGTGAAAGGGCAGCAAAGGCCCGCACGTCGGCAGAGGGCGGAGCCACCACCAGTTGAAGACTGCTGGAGCGGGGCAGACGTGCCAGAGGGGAATCATCCGGCCTCAGGTTCTGCCAGTCCACAGGCGGCATGGACTGACCACAGGCCTTCACGCTCGTCGCGCCGATGGAGAACCCTTGCAGGAAGCGCTGCCTCAGCGGGGCATCCTCAGCACCTGAGGGCAGCATCACCACGAGGCGCTGCTGCGGGGCGCCACTGGTGATCAGCGCCTGGCAGCCAATCACGGCCGCCGTGATGCTGGACCATGCCAACCAGGTNCGCGGAACCGACGTTGACATCGATGGGGGGACGGGGACCCGGCGGTTTCAAGCTAGGGAGATCGCTCGTCGTCGTCCGGTTTTGTCACCG
Source organism: Cyanobacteria bacterium TMED177 (assembly GCA_002170825.1). Lineage (GTDB taxonomy): Bacteria > Cyanobacteriota > Cyanobacteriia > PCC-6307 > Cyanobiaceae > Parasynechococcus. Next base: position 64,867 of record NHIA01000018.1, on the reverse strand, counting down.
ATGAATCGGAAGAAGGCCACTGGGAGAGCAGACCAGCCCCGATCAGGGCAGCCCCAATGGACAACGCCAGACCGCGGTTGTCGGCAGCAGCCCCCTGACCCCACACGGCTGTCGCGAGGAAGGCACCTCCGAGCAACAGACAGGGGACCAGCACGATCCCTCTTGCAATGCGGTTGTCTGCCATTCAGGCCGACCCGGCCGAGCAGCTGTCGCCCGCCAGACCTGCNGCAACAAGCCCTGCGCTCAGATCAACGCTTTCACCGAGCGGAGTCACCCGTGCCAGCAACTGACCGTCGCGGCTTCCGACAGGCCGGAGGTTGACCCGCCTCCGCCGAGGCAACTGTTGCCTGAGCCATCCAACCGCTTCGGTTTCTGCTTCGGCCGTGACATCCACACANGCGAGCTGAACGGTGTANGTGCGGTTGCGATCACCAACCTGAAGCAAGGAGGACGTGCGCACCTGCAGCACCTCCGCCGCATCGGCCGGGGCCACGAGCAACAGCATCAACAGCGACGCCAACAGCACCACACCACGGATCACCGGCAAGCGGATCACAACGAAGCACCGCACTGAGGACAGAANCGATGTTCATGGGCCGTGGTCGCTCCGCAGGAACTGCAGGTGCGGGTTGTGTCCATGGCGAGCTCGGGATGGGACGGCAGACCCACCATCTGGGCGTTGCTCTTGCCCGGCGGAACCATNGGGTAGCANTTCTCTCCGCGCCGCACGTGCACATCGATGATCATCGGCCCGGGGGCCTGCAGGGCTGCAGCGAGGTCGCGATGAAGGGCCTCCCGCTCGGTGATCTTCACACCACCCACACCGAAGGAACGGGCCAGGGCGATGAAATCGGGCATGCCGTTCAGCATGTCTGAAGCGGAATAGCGCTCGTCGTAGAAGCTCTCCTGCCACTGNCGCACCATTCCCTGCCAGTGGTTGTTCACGATCACCACCTTGACCGGCAGTCCATAGGCGGCAAGGGTTCCAAGCTCCTGAATGTTCATCAGGATGCTGGCGTCGCCGGCAATGCAGACCACCTGCCGCTCCGGTAGAGCCACCTGGGCACCCATGGCCGCTGGCATGCCGAAGCCCATCGTGCCCAGACCGGCACTGCTGATCCAACCGCGGGGGCCATTCCGCAGGTACTGCGCCGCCCACATCTGATGCTGGCCGACGTCGGTGGTGACGATGGCATCGGGAGCCAGATCGCGAACGGCCAACAACACTTCCTGCGGGTAGATGTCTCCCTCGGCAGGGGGGATCGTGAGCGGGTAGTGCTGTTTCCATGTGTTGATGCGCTGCAGCCAAGCCGCTGTGCGCGTTTCCGCCGGCCGCTGCTGGCTGAACTCCACGATGCGCGCCAGGCTCAGGGCCAGATCTCCGAGCACCGCCACATCGGCATGGCGGTTTTTGCCGACCTCAGCCGGATCGATTTCGAAATGCACCACCTTGGCCCGGGGGGCAAAGGTGTCGAGCTTTCCGGTGACGCGATCATCAAAACGGGCACCGACGGCGATCAGCAGATCGCATTCGGTGACAGCGAAGTTGGCATAGGCGGTGCCATGCATGCCCAGCATGCCGACCGACAGGGGATCGTTTTCATCAAAGGCCCCCTTGCCCATCAAGGTTGTGGTGACCGGGAGCTGATAGCGATCCGCCAGCCTCTTGAGACTGTCGTGAGCGGAAGCCGAGATCGCACCGCCACCGACGTACAGCAAGGGGCGGTGGGCCTTTTCAATCAGCTCCAGTGCCGCCAGCACCGCAGAATCCAACGGAGACTCGGGCTGCTGAAAACCGCTGGGGATAATGGAGCCAGGCTCCACCGGCGTGTATTCAAACTGCTCCTGACCCACATCCTTGGGAATATCAATCAGCACAGGACCGGGACGCCCGCTGGCCGCGATGAGAAAGGCCTGGGCCACGATCGCGCCGAGATCAGCCGGATCACGCACCACCCAGGAGTGCTTCACGATCGGAAGCGTGATTCCGAAGATGTCTGTTTCCTGGAACGCATCCGTGCCGATGGCGGGACGGGGCACCTGACCGGTGATCACCACCATCGGCACCGAATCCATCTGCGCTGTGGCGATGCCGGTGACCAGGTTGGTGGCACCTGGCCCCGAGGTACCGAAACAGACCCCGACCTTGCCGGTGGCTCTGGCGTAAGCATCGGCGGCATGGGTGCCTGCCTGCTCATGCCGCACCAGGATGTGACGCACCCAGCCTTCACTCTCCGCGATGTGAAGGGCGTCATAGATCGGAAGGATGGCGCCGCCTGGGTACCCGAAGATCGTGTCCACCCCATGGCGTCGCAGCGCATCCATCAGCGCTGTCGCCCCGGACATGGTCCTTGGCGCGCCTGATCCCAGTCCACCGACAACCGTTGATGCGGAAGTAAGGGTCACGACAACTGGTCAGGATTGACCCTCAAGGTTAAGGGCCTACAGCTCTGCTGTCTCGGTGACTACGGATCATCGCCTTCAGAATCAGAGCCGGATCCAGCCACCGCCCCTGGTATCGGATGCCCCAGTGCAGATGCGGCCCAGTGGTGCGCCCGGTCATGCCGACCTGGCCGATGACCTGCCCTGCCTTGACCATCTGGCCCCGACGCATCCGTTGCTTGTTCAGATGGCAATAGATGTGTTCATAGCCCCCGGAGGCCACCACCACACCGATGCCGCAGGAGCCATCGTTGATCGTTTCAACCACCCGTCCACTCCACCAGTTGAGCACCGGCGAACCGAGGGGAGCGGCAATGTCGAGGCCCGTGTGCGGCATCGGCCGGCCATCCGGACCCTGGCGTTGCCCGAAGTGGCTGGTGTACCCCTGGAAGACAGCAATCGGGAAAACGCCGGAACGCCAGCGGCGGTCTGCCTGAACGGGCATGGCGGCAATCACGCAGCTCGCCAGCAGCGTCAGGCGGCAGAACTCAGAGAAGACCGAGAGCGTGCAGCGGGCCATGGCCACTGATCAGCTCCAGAAGGAAAGCAGAAAAACCGAGCATGGCCAGTCGCCCATTCCACACCTCTGAGCTGTTGTTCCAGCCCCATTCCCATTTCTCCTGCGGATAAAGCTTCACCTTGGTGGGCAGTTCTGCAGCGGCATCGAGGCTCACCTCCGGTCCTTCAAGGCTGTTGGTGACGAGATCAGCCAGACCCTCGATGAAGGGTGGGTAGGTGTCCAAAGCGCGCACCCGGCGGAAATTCACCACCCCGGCCTCCGTGGCGATCTCCCTGTATTCGATATCGATTTCTTCGAGTGTCTCGATGTGCTCGCTTACAAAGCTGATAGGCACCACCACGAGATCGTTCGTTTTGTCCTCTCCCAGCTTCTCCAGGGCCTCTTCGGTGTAAGGCTTCAGCCACTCAACCGGACCCACTCGGCTCTGGTAGGCAAGGGTGTGGGGGTTGGAATGCCCCATCAGATCGGCCAGCTTCTGCATGATCAGGTCGGTGCAGGCCTCGATCTGCTGTTGGTAGGGGTCTCCCGCTTCCTCCACGTAACTCTTGGGGACGCCATGGGCGCTGAAAAAGACGTGGGCCTTGCTGGGGTCGTCGCTGTTGCGGACTTCAACCGCGATCAGTTCCGCCATCGCCTGGATGTAGCCGGGATGGTCGAACCAGCTGCGGATGCATCGGATCGGGAGCCGTTCAAACGCCGAATCGCCCTGCCGCAGCCGTTGCAGTTCGCGGAAACTGGATCCGCTGGTGCTGATGGAGAAGTGCGGATAGAGAGGCAGGACGACGACCTCATCCATGCCGTCGGCTTTCATGTCCGCGACGGCCGATTCCGTGAACGGATGCCAATAGCGCATCGCGACATAGGTCGTGGCATCAAGCCCACGCAGACGGAGCAGGCTCTGCAATTCACGCGCCTGTTGTTCCGTGATCCGCCGCAACGGTGAACCACCCCCGATCGAGCGGTAAGCCTCCTGGGACTTACCACTTCGCAGGGTGCTGATCAGCCAGGCCAGAGGTTTCTGCAAGCCCGGACTCGGCAGCCGGATGATCTCCGGATCCGCAAACAGGTTGTAAAGAAACGGTCCGACGTCCTGAATGCGTTCGGGTCCCCCCAGGTTCAGAAGGACGACGCCGACGCGGGACATGCCAACAACCATGGTCTCAGGGGGTTGAGCGTAACCCGCGTCAACGTCATGGTGGGCGCCGAAGCGCAACCCATGGACCTTCGCAGCCGCCTGGAAGCCCTCAATGCGCAGCTGGCGGCTCAGGGCACCCGGCTGCGGATCGAGCAACGGGGCCAGAGCCTGAATCTGCGGGGCCCCCTGCCGCTGCAGAACACCCCATCCCGCAGCAAGGTTCAACGCCTCAGCCTCGGCCTGCAGGCCAACCACGGCGGCCTGCAGGAAGCCGAAGCAACATTGCATGAAGTGCAGCGGCAGCTGGAGCGGAACCGCTTCAACTGGGATGACTGGCGATCGCCTCTCTGCCACGCCAACGGGCCAAAGGTTGAGACGGCCATCAGCAGCTACGAACAGGTTTTTTTCAGCGATCCACGCCGTCGACGCTCCCCAGCCGGCAGCCGAACAACCTGGAGCGGGGCTTACCTGCCCTATCTCCGGCGCCTCCAGAGCATCGGCGGCGATGCCCCCATCGATGCGGATCTATTGCTCCGCACCCTCAACAGTTATGAGGACGGCAGCCGCAGCCGGCAGCAATGCGCCACGGCACTTGCGGCTCTCGCCCGGCATCTCTCCATCCCTCTGCCTGAGGACTGGCGCCAGGAAGCCGGGGGCTACGGGCTGCACCGGGCCCGGTTCCGTCAGCTGCCTTCCGATGCGCAGATTCTCGAGGCGGTGCTGCAGATCCCCAACCCGCGCTGGCGCCTGGCCTACGGCTTGATGGCCACCTACGGCCTCCGCAACCATGAGGTGTTTTTCTGCGACCTCAGCTCCCTGGCTGATGGGGGAGATCGGGTGATCCGGGTGCTGCCCACCACCAAGACGGGCGAGCACCAGGCGTGGCCCTTCCAGCCGGACTGGGTCGATCGTTTTGGCCTGATCGCCCTTGGACAGAACCGGGACGCACTGCCCCCGGTACAGACCGATCTACGGCGGACCACCCTTCAGCAGGTGGGCCGACGGATCAGCGAACAATTCCGCCGTTATGGGTTGCCGATCACGCCCTATGACCTGCGCCATGCCTGGGCCGTGCGGACCATCCACATCGGCCTCCCCGATACGGTTGCCGCCAGGATGATGGGACACTCCGTGGCCATCCACACCCGCACCTACCACCACTGGATCACCCGACGTGACCAGCAACTGGCGGTGGATGCGGCCCTGGCCCGACAACACGCCTAATGAGTTCATTCCTGCGGCCGCTGGCCTACCGCCACCGCTGGATCTACGACCTGGTGACAGCCATCTCCTCCCTCAGCGTGGGTGGCGTCGCCAGGCTTCGCCGGCTGGGTGTGGACGCATTGGCGGATCGGCTTGAACCCGGTGCGCCTGTTCTGGATCTCTGCTGCGGCAGCGGTGAGGCAGCGGCACCGTGGATCGCCGCTGGCTTCCAGGTGAGCGGCCTGGACATTTCGCCAAGGGCCCTGGAGCTTGCGGCCGTGCGCCATCCATCCATGCGTCAGGTGGAAGGACTGGCGGAGGAGCCACCGCTGCCGGAGGCTTCCTTCGCGGCCATTCAGCTCAGCGTTGCCCTGCATGAATTTCCACGTGCGGAGCGGGACGCCGTGCTGCGCAGCTGCCTGCGGCTGCTTCGGCCGGAAGGCTGGCTTGTGCTGGTGGACCTGCATCCTGCCGGTGCTCTGCTGCAACTCCCCCAGCGCGTGTTCTGCGCACTGTTTGAAACCGATACCGCCATCGCCATGCTGGAGGACGACCTACCGAGCCAGCTGAAGGATCTTGGTTTCACAGCGGTGCAGCAACAACTGCTCGCTGGACGCGCCTTGCAGCGCATCACAGCCCAGCGTCCTCCATCCCTTCTGCCCCCAAAGCCATGAGCCAAAACGATCTGGACAGCGCCGCAGCGGACCTTGGGATGGGAGGCCATCTGGCACCGGAGACCGACGATGCTGGTTACAGGAAGCGCATGGAACGGCGCCAGGAAGTGCAGCGGGAACGGGTGGAAGCCCGCAATCTGGAAAAAGGGCTGGTGCTGGTGTTCACCGGCCAGGGCAAAGGCAAAACAACCGCATCACTGGGGCTGGTGCTGCGCACCGTCGGCCATGGCGAACGGGTGGCGGTGGTGCAGTTCATCAAGGGCGGCTGGGAGCCGGGCGAAGCCCGGGCCCTGAGGGCCTTCGGAGATCAGGTGGCCTGGCATGCCCTGGGGGAGGGCTTCACCTGGGAAACCCAGGACCGCAACAGGGACAAGAAATTGGTGGAGCAGGCCTGGCAGACCTCTCTGGGCTACCTGCGCGATCCTGCCATCCGCCTGGTGGTGCTCGACGAGATCAATGTGGCCCTCAAACTGGGTTACATCGACGTGGACCAGGTTCTCTCAGGCTTGAAGGAGCGGCCGGAGCTGACCCATGTGGCCCTGACCGGACGGGGAGCCCCCAAAGCTCTGGTTGATGCTGCGGATCTGGTGACCGAAATGACGCTGGTGCACCACCCCTTCCGTGAACAGGGGGTGAAGGCCCAGGCTGGCATCGAGTTTTAACCCGTGACGGAACGGATGCCGTCAGGCGGTCGTCTCGAGGTCGTCCTGGAGCCGTCGCGTCGCTTCCGTGAGCACCGAAAGGCCACTCACAAGAAGGGCGCGATGCACCACCGGATCTTTCCAGCAAGCGGGATCACGGCTGGCACGCTCCAGGGCAGACAGGGTGAGTCTGGCCATCACGCCGCTGTGGCTGCTGTCGACTTCGGACATCCGGCGTACACAGTTCCCCCATCCAAACGGGCGTCTGGGGCTTTGGCCAGTGCTTGCTACTGTCGTTGGGATCTGGTTTCCGGATGACCTATTCCCGTGTGCTGCTGAAGCTCAGCGGCGAAGCTCTGATGGGATCTCAGGGTTACGGCATCGATCCCGCCATTGTTCACTCCATCGCCGCTGATGTGGCGGATGTGGTGGCAGGAGGAACCGAACTGGCGATCGTGGTGGGTGGCGGCAACATCTTCCGAGGCCTCAAAGGTTCCGCCGCCGGCATGGAACGGGCCACTGCCGACTACGTCGGCATGCTGGCCACGGTGATGAATGCCATCACTCTTCAGGACGGACTGGAGCGGGCCGGCGTAGCCACCCGGGTGCAGACCGCCATTGCCATGCAGGAGGTTGCTGAGCCCTACATCCGTCGCAAAGCGATGCGCCACCTGGAAAAAGGCCGGGTGGTGGTGTTCGGTGCGGGTTGCGGCAACCCCTTCTTCACAACCGACACCACAGCCGCCCTTCGTGCTGCCGAGATCAATGCGGATGTGGTGTTCAAGGCCACGAAGGTGGATGGTGTGTACGACAAGGACCCCGCCAAACACCCCGATGCCATCAAGCACGACCACCTGACCTTTCAGCAGGTGCTGAGCGGGGAACTGGCCGTGATGGACAGCACTGCCATCGCTCTTTGCAAGGACAACAACATCCCGATCGTGGTCTTCAATCTGTTTGAAGCTGGCAACATCGGCAGAGCTGTCGCCGGTGAACCGATCGGATCCCGCATCGGCAACCCCGCCTGAATCCGCAAGCTCCCTCCACACACCATGTCGACCAAGGACCTCGAAGCCAGCATGCGCAAGTCGGTGGAAGCCACCCAGCGCAACTTCAACACCATTCGCACGGGGCGGGCCAACTCCTCCCTGCTCGATCGCATCAGCGTCGAGTACTACGGCGCTGACACCCCGCTGAAATCCCTCGCAACGCTGTCGACTCCGGACTCACAGACGATTCAGATCCAGCCGTTTGACATCAGTGCGCTGGGGTCGATCGAAAAAGCCATCGCGATGAGTGAATTGGGCTTCACCCCCAACAACGACGGCAAGGTGATTCGCATCAATGTTCCCCCGCTCACGGAAGAGCGCCGCAAGGAATTCTGCAAGCTGGCCTCCAAGTACGCCGAAGAGGGCAAGGTGGCCCTGCGCAACCTGCGCCGTGATGCGATCGACAAGATCAAGAAGCAAGAAAAAGATGGCGACTTCAGCGAAGACCAGAGCCGCGATGAGCAGGACGTCGTCCAGAAAACCCTGGACCAATTCATTGCAGAACTGGAGAAGCACCTGGTGCAGAAGGAAGCCGACATCCTCAAGGTGTGAATCAGTCCACTGATCGACTCCGGGATGTCCTGATCATTGGTTCCGGAGCCGCCGGTGGTGCCGCTGCAGCGCACTTATCAGCCGCAGGCCACGACGTTCTCGTGCTCGAACGTGATCCGGAAGAACGGATCAAGCCTTGTGGCGGTGGCATGGCGGCGTCCGTTCAGCAGTGGTTTCCGTTCTCGCTCGAGCCAGCCGTCGAGCAGGTGATTCGTCGGGTGGATTTCAGCTGGTGCCTCGAGGACCCCGTGGTGGCAGAACTGCCCGGTGAAGCCCCCTTCTGGATTGTGCGGCGGGAACGCCTGGATCGGCTTCTAGCGGAACAGGCGATTCAGGCCGGTGCTGAGCACATGGTTGATGTGGAGGTGAGTGATGTCTCCAGACACAGCGACAACTGGGAGGTCACGGCGAAGGATGGTCGCCGTTGGCGGAGCCGTGCTGTGGTGATCGCCGATGGCTCCAGCTCACCCTGGCCGCAACAGCTCGGAATCGGGGCTCGCAAGGTTCAGACGGCGAGCACCATGTCCGTGCGACTGGAGGGTCAGGGAACACTCGAAGACGGCACGACCCGCTTTGAATTCGGTCTGGTGAAGCAGGGATTTGCCTGGGCTTTTCCCCTGGCGGGTGGCGTGAACATCGGAGTGGGCAGCTTTATCGGCAATCAGGATGCGGACCCCGAGTCCGTGCTGGCCAAGCTGCTGCCCGATCTTGGTTTTGAGCCTGATGCCGGCATGCGCCAGCGCGGACAGCTGCGCGTTTGGAATGGCCATCACCGGCTGGATGGCGACGGCATCGTTGTGGTGGGCGATGCGGCCTCACTCTGTGATCCATTCCTGGCTGAAGGGCTGCGTCCAGCACTGATGAGTGGTTGCGAGGCAGCCCAGCATCTCGATGGCTGGCTAAAGGGTGAGCAGCGGGATCTGCGGGCCTACAGCCGTGCCATGCGGATGCGCTGGGGCGATTCGATGGCCTGGGGCCGGCGCATTGCCCAGGCGTTCTACCGGTTCCCGGGCGTGGGATATCAACTGGGCATCAAGCGCCCAACGGCTCCGAGACGGATTGCCCAGATCCTTTCCGGAGAGATGGGCTACGGCGACATCGCCCAGCGGGTGATCAAACGGCTCCTGTTGCAGCGGGGCTAGAGCTCCAGCGAGAGCTGCTGCACACCGCTCTTCTGGGCAGCTGGTTTGCGACGCCGCTTCGAAACCGTGGGCTGCAGGCCGGCCTTTCGGGATCCGTGTCGCTTCTGGATCGCGTCGGCGTGCTGATCAAAGCCCGCCGAGCGCCTGATCGCCCAGATCCGATCCTTGGCCAGGCGAGCCGCCTCGGCGCAGTTCACGATCGGCTCAGGGTGGTCGGCAATGTGCCTCCACGGCTCATGAATGTGCGCGGTTGGCAGATCGGCCAGTTCCGGACACCAGCGGCGGATGAACACTCCATCGGCGTCATGATCCATCCCCTGCTTGATCGGGTTGTAGATCCGGATCGTGTTGATCGAGGTGCTGCCCGACTGCATCTGGCACTGACTCCAGTGGATGCCGGGTTCGTAATCCACAAACTGACGGGCCAGATGGAGGCCGCTGTCGCGCCAGGGCAACCAGAGGTGATAACTGGCGAAGGACATCAACATCGCCCGCATGCGGAAGTTGATCCAGCCGTGGGCGTTCAGGGCCCGCATGCAGGCATCCACAAACGGCACTCCGGTCCATCCCTGCGCCCATGCCTCCAGTCGGGAGCTGTTCAGCTCGCGGATGCCGCGCATGAAGGGATGGAAGTCGCTGAATTCGATTGCCGGCTGATCCTCCAGCTTCTGAATGAAATGGCAGTGCCAGTGCAGCCTCGATTCAAAGCTGCTCACTCCACGTCCACTGTGCCGCCGGCTGCTTTGAATCACCTCGCGCATCGACACACATCCCCAGGCCAGGTAGGCCGACAGGCGTGAACACCCCGAGAACGCCGTATTGGGACTGGAGATCGAGCCTGAATAACGTGCCGCGCGGTTTTCGAGGAAATCACCCAGTTCCAGCAGGGCCATCGACCGGCCGCCAGGCTGACGCTGCGGGCAAGGGTCAGATGCCAATTCCTCGCAGGGTCGTTCTGGAATCAAGCCGGGGTCAACACGAACCAGTGCTGGCAGCCCGGGCGGCGACATCACCACTGGCTCAGCCATCTGGGTTTCCCAGCGTCGGGCCCAGCCGTTGCGCGACTGCAGCCTTCGGATCACGCCGAACTGGGGAAGCTCAAACCAGGCAATGCCATGCCGACGGGCCCATGCCGCCACCCGTTTATCCCGTCGGAAGGTCCAGTCGTTTCCGGTCTCCTCATGGCTCCAGATGGCCTCAAGCTCGAACTGACTGCGGGCCCGTTCGAACACCTCCACCACATCACCGCGCCGCACCACAAGCGGTTGACCCAAGGCTGCCAAGGCCTGGCGCAGGTCAACCAACGACTCCCGGCAGAACAACCACTGCCGCTCCGAGCAATCCGGTTGCTGCCACAGCTCAGGCTCGATGACGTAGAGCGGAAGCACCGGACCACGTTCGGCAGCCTGGTGCAACGGCCGGTGATCGTGCATCCGCAGATCCCGTTTGAACCAGACAATCTGCAGGGCTGGCAACGGCGATCTCAGTCCAGAGCTTTGACCATGCTGGCGAATCTTGACTGGACAGTGCTGCGAAAGCCCGCCACATTCAGCCGGCGCGTCATCAGTGCCGCTGCGAGGAAACAGAGAATCTGCAGCAGGAAAACCCCGCTGTAGGCGGCTTCAATGTTGCCGCCGCTGAACATCTGCAACAGGGAGAGCACACCGCCCCCACTGATCGTGGCCAGGCCACAGGAATAGGCGAAGCCCACACCCCAGACCCCAAGGAGAAAACCGGTCCGCCCAGGCTCCACGAAACTGAACATCAACGTGAGGCAGGCATTGATGCAGATACCGAGCGAAACACCGAAGAGGGTGATCGCAATCCTGAGCAAACCCAGCGTTTGGCCTGGGGCAGCCAGGAGCATCAAGCTCAGGGCAGCGGCCGCCAGCAAAGCCCCTCCCCGGGCCGTTCGAATCGTTCCGATCCGTTCAATCAACTGAAATCCGCTCAGCCCCAGACCCACCAAAAAGCCAAGGGCGATCAAGGCATTCAACGAGGTGGTGGCACAGACGCTCATGCCGAACACCGCCGCGCCGTAGGGCTCCAGAACGGCATCGTTGAAGAACATGCTGAACGTGAGCAGACAGAGCAGGGTCATGAAGCGGCCGGCCTGGGGAATGGTGCGCAATCGACCCAGAAGCTGGGGCAAGGCCAGCCGCTTCGGCTGATCCACTGAAGGTTTGCGACCACGGTCATCCGCCTTGACCGGGTGCTCCAACCCAAGGACCGAGGCGAGCCCCAGCACAAAGAGGATCGGGGGCGTGACCACGATCAAGCGCTGCAGTCCCTCCATCACCGCTTCGCGGCTGGCCCCTGCATCACAGGCAGGGCCAAAGGTCTGATTCACCAAAACCGTTCCCAGCAACACCCCGACAAGACGCATGCCCCAGACCACCGACAGCACACGAGGCCGTTCCTGCTCACTGCTGAGATCGGCGACGAGTGCCGAAAATGCCGTTCCTGCTGCTGCAATGGCCGTACCGATGCCGATCGAAATCAACACGAGCAGTCCAAGCCACCCCACCGACGCCGACTGCTGAGGTGAATCCATGGCGCGGGCCAGTTGCAGCACCACCCAACCCGCCGATCCGAACAGAACAGAACAACTGAGGGAACCCAACAGGATGAAGGGTGTGCGCCTCAGGCGTCCGACAGGGCAAAGGTCAGACCGGAATCCGAACCAGGCCCGTGTGAATCCCATCAGCTGCTCAGCTCCGATGGCCAGAGCGGCCAAGGCCGCCGGCACACGGAGATCTTCAATCAACAGCCGATTGAACAATCCAAGAATTAAGACACCGAGGATGCCGAAGCTGAGCTGAAACAACCCGAGCCTGAGGCCCAGCCGAACAGAAGAGGACGTAAGAACCTCCGCTGGTAGCAGAGGCGATTATCGATGTAAATCCCAAAAGAACGCAAATTTTCAACCATTCGCCATTTTGATGTCCCGAAGGCGCTCATCGATGGAGGCCAGCAACTCGATCGCGAACATGGGAGCTTCCTGGACAGCGAACAGGAACTTCTCCCGGGTCATCTCGATCAGTCGGCAGTCCTCCTGAGCGATCGCGGTGCCGAGGCGTTGGTGATCGCCCATCACGAGGGCACCTGCTCCAAACACATGTCCGACGGGGATGTCCTCATGGCCATCGTGTCCGGAGTCCCCTGTCCAGGTGAGGCGGACAGAGCCTTCGACAATGCCGTACATCGTGGAACCGATTTCACCAGTTCTGAACAGAACCTCGCCTGCCTTGAGGGTGACCACTTCGCCCTTGCTGGCCAAAGCCCGCATGGTGTCGAGAGCGTGCATAGGGGTTGATCGCTGCCTCTGGAATTGTGTGGGGACTGGATAAAGAGAAGGTAATGGGCGAAAGCCCATCGGTTGTTCAGGCCGTCGTCAAGGTCAGAGCTGCACCGAATCCCTTGCGAACCTCATCGGGTGTGAGGCGACCGTCGTGATCCTGATCAAGCGCGTCGAACACGGCATCGCTGCCCAGCCACTCATCGCGCGTGATGCAGCCATCACCGTTCATGTCATTCAGCATGAAGATCTCCTGCACGGCATGGCGGAACGCTTCTCCACCCTCCAGCTCAGCCAAACGATGGCCCAATTGACGCTCCAGCGTTTCAATCGCTTTGCTGAAGCCTTTGATGCCCTCCCCGAGCTTGTCGGTGGCCATTCTGTCTTCCTTCATCATCGCGTCGAAACTCTCGCGATCCACATGAATCTGGGTCTCGCCGCCAATTGGATTGGCCGCATCCAGTTTGCGGACGAGCGTGGCATCACTGTCACGCAGTTGATCGAGAAGCTTGGGTGAAATGGTCAGCAGATCACACCCAGCAAGTTCGGTGATTTCGTCGAGGTTTCGGAAACTGGCTCCCATCACCTCAGTGCCATAGCCGAAGGTTTTGAAGTAGTTGAAGATCCGGGTCACCGAAATCACACCTGGATCCTCCGGACCGGGATAGGAATCACGCCCGGTATCTGCCTTGTACCAATCGAGGATGCGACCAACAAAAGGAGAAATCAGGGTGACCCCAGCCTCAGCGCAAGCAACGGCTTGACCAAACCCGAACAGCAGGGTGAGGTTGCAATGAATGCCTTCCTTTTCCAGCACTTCAGCCGCCTTGATGCCTTCCCATGTGGAGGCAATCTTGATCAACACACGATCGTTGCTGATCCCGGCATCGTTGTACAAACGGATCAGCTTGCGACCCTTTTCGATCGTGGCGTCGGTGTTGAAACTGAGGCGGGCGTCCACTTCGGTGGAGACGCGGCCGGGCACGATTTTGAGAATCTCCTTGCCGAAGATCACACTGATTTCATCCAGGGCTTCGAGCACCACATCTTCAACCGGCGCGTCATCGCCGATCAGCTTTCGGGACGAACGCAGGGCCTCATCAATCAGGTTCTGGTAAGCAGGGATCTGAGCAGCAGCCAGGATCAACGAAGGGTTAGTGGTGGCATCACGTGGAGTGAACTTGCGGATGGCCTCCAAATCGCCGGTATCCGCCACCACGACGGTCATCTCGGAGAGCTGGTCGAGCAGGGTGGCCATGGTTCTGGTTGGCACGTTCATCCGTAACGTAGCCGCGTTTTCAGAGCCGTCAGCTCTTCACAGTCTTGTTCAATTCTGCAGGTTTTGAAGGCATTGTTTTCTCAACAACCAGCAGCGCATCAATGATCTGCTTGGCCACCGGAACAGCCACGGTGGAGCCATAGGCGTTGCCCCCCTGAGGCTCATCCACCACCACCAACACCACATATCTGGGATCTTCAATCGGCAAGGTCGCCACAAAGCTGCAGATCTTGGCGCCTGGCAGATAAATGCCATTCAAAGCCTTCTGGGCGGTACCTGTTTTTCCGCCAATGCGATAGCCGGGGGTCTTGACCCCCTTACCACTGCCTTTGTCCACAACGGACTCCATCCAAGCCATCACGGTTCGCGTGACCTCCGGACTGAGCAATTGCTGACCCGATGGCGCTGCCGTTGGGGCCAGGGCATCTCCGGAACGGAATCCTCGGGTGATGTGCGGGCTCACCAGTCGCCCTCCATTGGCCAGAAGTGCATGCAGCTGAACCAGCTTCAGGGGCGTCAGCGAGAAGCCTTGTCCAAAAGCGGATGTGGCGGGTTCGATGGGCTGGGTTGTGAACTGCTCCTTGGTCTTGAGCTGACCGGCAACCGCCCCTGGTAGATCGGTGTCCGGGCGACGATCGATGCCCAGTCGATTCATCCACGTCCAGTAGGCCTCTGCAGGCAGACGACGCATCGCCTGCACCATCCCGACGTTGCTGGACACCTGAAGAACCGTGGCGAAATCAACAAGGCCATTGGCCTTTTTGTCGTGGTTGTTGATCGGCCAGCCACCAATCGTCAGCTGGCCCACGTCATGAACCCTGTCCTCAGGCTTGATCGCTTTTTCCTGCAGCGCCAGCGCCAGGTTGATCGGCTTGAACGTGGAGCCGGGTTCATAAAGATCCTGAACCGACCATTCCCGGAAACGGGCGGGTGGGAAGCGCCAATAGCTATTGGGGTCGTACGTGGGGGTTGAGGCCAGCACCAACAGCTCACCGTTGGTGGCATCCATGACGATGGCGGCACCTTTTTTGGCTTTCCACTTCGCCACCTGCGCCGCCAGCGCCTTCACCGCGAGTTCCTGCAGACGGGCGTCCAGGGTGAGCTGCAGACGGAGGTCATCGCCGTAAAACACCCCTGGCGCCAGATCATCCGGCAACGGTGTGCCATCCGCTCCACGGCGGAGGCTTCTGGACTGCTCATGGCGCAGAAGATCATCATCACGGCTTTGCTCGAGCCCGGCTTGGGGGACCCGTTCGTCATTCAGGAAACCAACAACGTTCGCGAACAAAGGTCCTTGCGGGTACACGCGCTGGGGGTATGCCTCGAGATCCAACCCACTGATCCCGAGGGCACGAATCCGCTCAGCGGTATCCGGATCAAGGCCTTCATCGAGCTTGACGCCGGAACGCTCTTGCCCAAGCTGCTTCAACAGATCAGCTGCTGGCCTTGCCAAAGCCGGGGACAGCAGCGCGACCACATCCTCTGAAGAGCGAATGGTGCCGGGATCGTCCCCCGGCAGATTGAAGTAACGCGGATGGGCCCAGAGCCGGAAGCGAACCTCGTCCATCGCCACCAGCCGACCGGTCCGGTCAACGATGGGCCGACGCTGTCCCAGGGGATCACTTGTCTGGGTCTGGAGGCGACGGGCCCGTGCCTCCAGTTCCCCCGTCTGAACAACCTGAAGCCAGGCCATCCGTCCGATCAGACCGGTGAGACCCGCACACAGGATCAAGAACACGATCCACAGGCGACGGGTCGGCACCTGAGCGAGGGGAACAACCCGGGTACGTGCCCGCTTGCGCACTGGAGGACGAGCGGTCGTGCTCATCAGTATCCGGGCCGGATCTGACGTTGCGCTCGCACCTGAAGCGAGGGCAGAAGCGGCGGCTCCACCCCATCCAGAGGCATCGAAACGGAAGGACGATCCAGATGGATCAGGTTGGCCACCTTGGTGGGCACCAGGGATGCAGGCCGGGTGGTGCTTTGCAGCAGATGCTGCTCCAGAACGGCGGTGGATTCCGTGAGGCGATGGGAGAGCAGCTTGGTGGTTTCAAAACGCTGGAAGGCCATGGTCCAGCGGTGCTGCCAGTGCAGCGTCAAACCAGCCAGCACGGCAAGGGCAGCGAAAACACCAAGCAAGGTGCCGTCAGCCAAACGGTGAAGGCCTCCCATCAACGGAGATCGGCGGGCAATTTTCCTAGCCGAAAGAGATCCTTGAATCAGCTCCAAAGCTCTCGTTGAGGAACGCTGATCCTGAGCGGCCACCAACGGCTGATTGGGCGAATGCGCCAGTGAACCACCCGCACTTGGGCGCCGCAAGGTTTACACCAACAGGAGATTCACGAAAGTGACGGCATTCCACAGCGCATGCATGAGCACGCAGGGAAGCAAGCGGCCCGTGGCCAGTCGCACCACACCCAGCCCAGCCCCAAGAACCGTGAGCGGCGCCAGTTCGCCGACGCTGATGTGGGCCAATCCGAACAGCACACCGCTGAGCAGCACCCCCCATAGCGGACCGACTTGACGGGCCAGCACCGGCAGCAAGGTGCCACGGAAGATCAGTTCTTCAAACAAGGGCGCCAGCAGAACAGCCGTCAGACCCAGCAGTGCCATGGCCAGCGGATCACGCGTGCTCTGGAGCACAAGCTCCAACAACGGGTTGCTACCTCCAGGATCGCCAAACAGCTTCACAAGCAACCATCCGGTGAGCATCACGATCGGGGTGAGCTTCAACCAACCGGCTACAGCGGAGGCAAGGGCCGTGCCGACAGGCCGCAGGCGCCACTGCAGCCAACCGCCAACCGGCAGCATCGCTTTGGGAAGAGCCGCCAGCTGCCTGCGCAGGATCAGCAGGCTGGGGAGAGCCATCACGCTGTAGTTGGTTACAACCTGAACAGCTTCACGGCGAGGGCTGCCCAGGCTGGAGGTGAGTTCCCTCACCAAAGGGGCCGCCACCAGGGGAACCCCGACGGCACTGAGCACCACGAAACCGCCTGCCACAAGAAGAGCCATGTCCAGCAAGGTGAGACAGGGCCCTCTGAGATCCGGCCAGGGGTCTAGCCGACCGCGCCACCAGCGCCACCCCTGCAGCAGGAGCAACAGAATTCCCGCGAAGGCAATCAGCAATGGCAGCAGGGCACTGCTGACCAGCCGGATCGCTGCAGCTTGGGCCAGATCGGAGTTGCTGCACTGAGCTGTGGAACCACCACGGGCTTCGCAACTGAGCCGTTGCAGCAGGGGGTCATCGGCTTCTGCACTGTCCAGATCAGGCGCCGAAGCATCGGCCAGCAGAGCCATCAGTTGACGCTGACGGGATGAACGCGTGGCTTCCGGGATCTGCTCCAGCGAGCGTTCCAACACCGATCGCGGATCCTCTCCGCCGAGCAACAAGGTCCGCATCGACTCCGGCAACGCCGGCTCGGCCAGCAGCATCGCCTCCTGCTGCTGAAGGTTGAGGGTGGGCGCAACGGACGGGCGAGACAGACTCTGCTGCAGTCCCAGCAACCAGATGTAGGCCGCAACGAGCAACGACAACGCCCCAAGCAGGATCTTCCAGGGGGGAGCAGCCGCCTGACGGGGGGGACTGGAGGACACCAGGTTGGCTCGGCTACCAGTGATTGTCCCTCTGAAGGGCCTGCCCCCATACGATGGCCGCGCCTTGACGCCGACCCGTGCCCCTTCGTCTGCTCCTGGTCCGCCACGGTCTCAGCAGCTTCAATCAGGAGCGCCGCATCCAGGGACGCGACGACCTCTCGAATCTCACGCCTGAGGGCCATGACCAGGCCCGTCGCCTCGGAGCGACCCTGAAGGATGTGCCCCTCGATGCGGTGTACAGCTCACCACTGCAGCGAGCCGCCTCCACCACCGCCTCCCTGCTGGCCGAGCGTGGTGGCCAGGCTCCGGACACCGTGTTCGAGGACGGGTTGCTCGAAGTTGACCTCGAGCCATGGGCAGGCATGAGCATCGATGAGCTCAGCGAGCGTCATCCGGTGGATTTCAGCACCTGGAAGCGTCGTCCGCTCGAGCTGGAACTCCAGCGCCGTGACGGCACGGCCTACCGGCCATTGGTGGAGTTGATGGCGCAGGCACGCGCCTTCGTCCGCCAGCTCACGGAACGTCACCCTGTGGACCGTGATGCCACGGTGCTGGTGGTGGGTCACAACGCGATCCTGCGCTGTCTGATGCTGGCCCTAATGGGGGAACCGGACCACGGTTTCCGTCGCTTGCGGCTGGACAACACCTCTCTTTCGATCTTCAACCTGCGTCCTGGAGACCAGGGGCCCCAGATTCAGATCGAATGCCTGAACAGCACCACCCATCTGCAACCGCTGCCGGACAGAGGGAAGTCCGCTCGCCTGATCCTGGTGCGGCACGGGGAAACAGACTGGAACAAGGCAGGGCGCTTCCAGGGGCAGATCGACATCCCCCTGAATGACCATGGCCGCTCCCAGGCCGCAGCAGCAAGGGACTTCCTGCGGGATGTGTCCATCGACCGGGCCTGGAGCAGCACCTTGTCCCGACCGACCGAAACGGCGTCCATCATTCTCGAAGCCCATCCGTCTGTGACGCTCACCCAGATCGATGGCCTGGTGGAGATCGGTCACGGGCTCTGGGAAGGAAAGCTGGAGTCGGAAATCAAGGAGGATTGGTCCGACCTGCTCGACACCTGGAAACGCACTCCGGAAACCGTTCAGATGCCCGAGGGTGAAACGATTCAGGACGTGTGGGCCCGCTCGGTGAAGAGCTGGCAGGAGATCACAAGCGCACTGAAACCGGATGAGACCGCCCTCGTGGTGGCCCACGATGCCGTGAACAAGACGATCCTGTGCAATCTGCTGGGCCTGACGCCTGCTGACATCTGGGCGGTGAAACAGGGCAACGGCGGCGTGACCGTGGTCGACATCGCCTCCGATCCGAGCCAGCCTGCAGTGGTGACATGCCTGAACCTCACCTCCCATTTCGGAAGCGTGATTGATCAGACCGCAGCAGGCGCCCTCTGAACCCCATGCACGATTCCCTGCTGCTGGATCCTGTTCGGATCCTGCATGGCCCCGGTGCGGCGCCAAAGCAGGGCGCAGCACTGATTGAAGCGGGTGTGCTCACCGGCTTCGACGACAACGCCAGAACCGCTGCCAACCGACTGGAACTGAAGGCAACGGAGGCGACCCATCAGCTTCTGGCGCCTTGTCTGGTGGATCCCCATTCGCTGCTGCCGTCGCCGGTCAGCGGTCCGACGGAAACCCTGCGCAGTCTCCGGCGCTGCGCCGCGGCCGCGGGATACGGGCAGGTGGCCCTGCTGCCGCGTGCTGAGAGTTGGCGGGATCAGCCGGAACGCCTCTTCGGACTGCACAGCACCAATCCATCGGATGTGCTGCTGCCGCTCTGGGGCAGCTTCAGCCTCGCGGGCCAGGGCCTGGAGCTAGCCCCCCACGGCGATCTGCTTGAACACGGAGCCATCGGACTGGCGGATGACGATGCGATGGTGCCGCCGCCACTGCTGGACCGCGGCCTCCAACTCGGTGAGATGGGAGCCTGCCCGGTTCTCGTGGCCCCCCGTGATCCCGCGCTGCAGGGCGATGGAATTGTGCGCGAGGGCGTAGAGACTCTCAGGGCCGGCTGGCCGCCGGACCCCCTCTCCAGTGAGCTGCTTCCCCTGCAACAGCTGCTGGCCCTGCAGCAACGCCACCCAGAACGGCAGCTGAGGTTGATGAACATCTCCACTGCAGCGGCCGTGGAGCAGCTGCATCAGTGCAACTTGTCCATCCAGGCGAGTGTGTGCTGGTGGCATCTCCTGGCAGATCGCAACACTCTGAGCAGCAGCGATCCGGGCTATCGCGTGCATCCCTCACTGGGGGGGCCAGCCGACAGGCTGAAACTCCGCACAGCGCTGCAGCATGGGCACATCCATGCCGTGGCGGTGCACGCCGTCCCATTGGATGAGGAGGACATGCAGTTGCCAACCGATCAGCGGCCACCGGGTCTCAGCGGCCACCACCTTGTGCTGCCAGCTCTCTGGACAGCGCTGATCCGCAATGGAGACTTTTCAGTGGAGCAGCTCTGGCAGGCGCTGAGCTTCGGTCCATCTGCCTTCTTGGATCAGCCTGCAGAGACGCTCCGCCCTGGCAGCCGCCGCTGGCTGCTGTTCGATCCAGATGTCAGCTGGACGGTGTCCCGAGATGATCCGGCCGCACCGGGGGCCGCCAATGTTCCCTGGCAAGGGAAGGCCCTTCAGGGACGCGTCGTTGCCTGCGGTCTCAGTCGCTGAGGATGCCGACCCGATTCAGGGGCCAGAAACGAAACACGGCACGACCGAGAACCTCCTGTTCTGGAAGAAACGGACCACCGGGCCAGAAGCGACTGTCCCAGCTGTTTTCACGGTTGTCCCCCAACACCAGAACAGAGCCGTCGGGAACGGTCACGTTCATCGTGCGACAAGCACTCATGCCCTGTTGGTCCAACGGACAGAGTGAACGCACATAGGGCTCCTTCAGAGCCTGCCCATTCCGGGTGACTGTGCCGCTCGGGCTCACCTCAACGCGATCACCCGCAATGCCGATCACCCGTTTGATGTAGGCATCACAGGCGGGCTCTGCAATCCCAGGAACCGTGCCCAGCAAGGGAAAATTCACCAGCGCACAGCGGAAGGGAGATGGGCGCTTCGGATTTTTCAGCGCTGGATCGAAGGCGTAAGGGGAGTTGAAGACGACGACCTCACCCCGTTGAGGCGATCTGGAGCGGTAGGTGAGTTTCTCCACCAGCAGCCGATCCTGAATCTGCAAACCCGGGAGCATGGAACCGGATGGGATGTAGCGCGCCTCAACCAGGAAGTGCCGGATGCCCAGGAACAGGGCCACCATGAACAGGATCGGACCCCAGAAATCCCAGAACGGGTGCTGCTTTTCCTCCTTCCTCTGCGATCGATCTACTGCCAACGGGACCCTTTCCGGGGAAAACTGACTCACGATAGGAGTCAAGCCCAGAGCCTCTGGGCGGTCTGCTGATCTGCCGATGATCCGTCCCCGCTGGCAAGGTCTCAATCGCGCCGTGCGTCCCAACCACTGGCGCCGCTGGGATCAGCTGATCGCCATGGCCGCTGCGCTGAATCTGGTCTGGGTGATCTTTGATGTCTCCTACATCCCGTTGCGCAACTTCTGGCTGCAGCGCAACCTCTATCCCTTGCCAACCCTGCCGCTGGTGGTTCCGTTGCCGTGGCTGCCGAACATCACACCCGCCTACGACCGAATCAAGGGAATCGAGCCGCATCTCGACAGCCGCGCCTACCTCGATCAGTTCGGTGCCCTGGATCAGGCCCTGCTGAAGGCAGGCCCCTCCGGCCATTCCATAGAGCCGCTGCTGAGCAAGCAACTGGAGCTGACGCTGCGGATGATCGAGTCCAACCCGTTTCTCAACTCCGGAAACACCGGAGCGCTGGAAAAGATCAAAAACCGCCTGCGTTCCCACGCGGGACTGGAATCCGCCCGCGCGTCTGCTTCCCTGCTGCTCAGTGCAGCCCATCTCGACGCCCGGGATTGGGAGCGTGAACGCCTGTTCTGGCAACGCCAGATCCTGCCGCTGGTGGAGATCAACTACTGGAGGAGCATCGATGAAAGCGGGCAACCCACCGACCTGAGCTGGCGCATCGACACCCCGTTCCAGCTGCTGCTCCTCGTTGACATCCTGCTGCGCACCCTGCGCCTAAAACGGCGTTACCCAGCGATCCGCTGGCGGGATGCGCTGCTGCGGCGCTGGATTGATCTGCCCCTGCTGCTGCCCTTTTGGAGACTGCTGCGGTTCATTCCTGTGACCGAGAGGCTCTCCAGCGCTGGCCTGATCCAACTGGAACCGCTGCGGGCCGTGATCAGTCGAGGCGTCGTGGCTCTGCTGGCGCTCGAGCTGTTTGAAGTGATCACCATCCGGGTGGTGGATGCCTTGCAACAGATCATTCGCTCACCCCAGCTGCCTCAGAGGATCCGTGGCTTCTGCACGCACCAGACCACCGAAGCCAACGAACAGCGTGAACTGCTGGAACTGCTGCGGCTGTGGTTACCGCTGCTGCTCACCCAGGTTGGGCCATCACTGCGACCGCAGTTGGTGGCCCTGCTGAGCCATGTCCTGCAGCAGAGCATGACAAGTCAGGTGCCATCGGACACGCTGCGGCGATTGCCGGGACTGCAGAAAGCCGAATCCGAGCTCAGCCGACAACTGGCCACCGGCGTGGTGGATTCACTGCTGGATCTGTCGCGAAATGCGGGTGGTCGCCTTGGCCAGCGCGATCAGGTGCTGGACGGCCTCGGCACCGACGCGCTTGATCGCTTCTGGGAGGAACTGGCCCGCGTTCTCGAGGATGGGCCCGTTCTGGAACGCAGCCAGAATCTTCTGGCGGCGCTCCTCGAAGACCTCAAGCGTTCCAGCTTCAGGCAGCTGCGCGACCAGGGCGGCGTGGATGCCCTGATCAATGAACTGGATGGCTTGAACTTCAGTTCACCAGCAGGCGGTCCGCCCACTCCTGGGGTTTGAAGCCCATCAGCACCGCACCATCGGCGCAAACAGCAAACGGGCGTTTGATCAATCGGCCATCGGCGGCCAGAGCATCCAGGGCCTCGGCATCCGACATGGCCTTAACCGCTGCAGCACCCAGGGCGCGGTAGCTCTGCCCACTCGTGTTGAACAGGGGCTTGCGGCCACCCAGCTGATCAATCGCCGATTGCAGCAGCTCCTTTGAAGGAGGGTGGGTGGTGATGTCGGTCATGTTGTGGTCGAGACCATGCTCCCCAAGCCAGGCGATGGCCCTGCGGCAGGTGCTGCAACGGCTGTAGCAATAAACCTGGAGGGTGCCGGCCAAAATCAGCGGCCGAACAACGATTTGATCGCGCCGATCAGGCTGTTGGATCCCTTGCCAACTCCTTCCGCTGGACGGGTGCGGACGGTCACATCGCCATTAACAGTGGTCCGGCAGCTGAGACGGAAATTGGCCGGACGATCAGCCAGATAGACCTCTTCAACGTCGCTGCGGGGGGAGAGGTTGGAGAGCCCTTCCACAACCTCCATCACACATGTGCCGCACTGACCAACGCCACTGCAGTTGTTCAGGTTGTTCACGCCGTTGTAGGGATTGATGCCGGCGTCAAGCGCTGCCTTGCGTAGGTTTGCCCCCTCGATGCACCCAACCTGCTGGCTTTCCTGCTCAAATCGGATGGTGGGCACGGGTCGTACGAAGTCTCAAGTGCGCACCAACTTACAAGCATCTGGCCGGTCACCCGCGGCTGTTTTGCCGATCAGCTCTCGGCAGGGATGCATTGAGCCAGCAGCTCAGGCACGGCATCGGCGTCACGCCAGCCCCTCACGCTGAGTGGCCGCCCCTCAAAACTGCTGTAAGTCCTGAAGAACTCAGCCACTTCTTCAAGTTGGGAGGGCGCGATCTGGCGAATGCTGCGGATGTCCCGCTGAGAAGGATCCGCATCTGGAACGCAGAGCAACTTGGCGTCGTCGACGCCACCATCCTGCAGATCAAGCAGTCCGATGGGACGGGCCCGAATGAGACATCCCGCAAAGGTTGGTTCGGCCATGATCACCAGGGCATCAAGGGGAGATCCGTCGGGAGCCCTTGTGTTCGGCACGAAGCCATAGTCGAACGGGAAACGAACCGATGAGTGCATGACGCGCTCGAGCACCATCACACCGGCTGCAGGCGAATATTCGTATTTATTGCGGCTCCCAGCGGGGATTTCCACCAGGAGATTGATCAGACCGGACGACGGTGATGGGGACAGGTGACGGAGATCCATCGCGATCGAGAGCTGTGGGGATCAGCCTGCTGGGAAGTGGACCTCGATCGGAAATGACAGCAAACAGTGGCGTAGCGATGCTGACAACAGCAATCAGCAAACCAGTAAGAAGAACCCGTGGCGTGCCCGGACTGAATGGTTCCTCCAGATCCTGGTTGTCGGAAGTGGCGTCCTGATGAGTCGAGACCGGTTCTGAAGCCATGGCCTGGAACACGTTGAACGTGCTCTCATCCATTCACGAAGTACCGCCCAATTCTGTCATCGATGCGTCCGTTACGCAGCAGGCCTGTCCTGGCGGTCACGACGGGAGGCCAAATCGGAGGGGAGCTCCTCAAGTCCCTCCAGATGGGAACGGATGCCCCGCAACTCATCCAGGATGGCTCCAAGCATCTGCTGGGTGGCTGTCGAGGGGGAATTAAGCACCTCGACGGTGACTTCTTTAATGCGAAGAACATCCTTGGCGAAGCGTGCAACCTCGTTGGGATGAAACAGTAGTGGATCTTTCTGATCGCTTCGGTATTCCGGATTGAGCTTGCGGGGGTTGAACGGAGGATTCAGGTTTCGAGGATCGGTGTTGGTGTAGCGGTACACCGATGCACGGGAACGGTTCAGGGATTTCTGAACCTCATCAATTCCGACGAGGGCCTCAGCGTTGGACGAAGAAATCGCTTGATCCAGCGCAATCTCAACCGATGATTGAACGTGGGACGGCACAGATTCAATCGATCGAGGAAACATGAGACGGGACTAGGACAGTCTGGATTGAGCGGACGGTAGCAGTCGAGACTCATGCCGCACAGAGGTTTTCCAGGGATTCAGACAGTTGCGTGATCGGCACCTGTCTGAATCGGTGATAGCTTCTCGCTTCTTCGGAAAAGTTCCGTTATGCGCGTCTCCCGCCTGATGCTGGTGACGTTGCGCGATGTGCCAGCGGAAGCTGAGATCACCTCCCATCAACTGCTGTTACGTGGAGGTTTTATTCGCCGGGTCGGTTCGGGCATCTATGCCTATCTACCTTTGATGTGGAAGGTGCTGCAGCGCATCACCTCCATCGTGCGAGAGGAGATGAACCGAGCCGGCGGCCTGGAGACGCTGCTGCCCCAACTGCATCCCTCGGAACTCTGGAAACGCAGCGGTCGCTGGCAGGGCTATACAGCCGGCGAGGGAATCATGTTTCACCTCGAGGATCGCCAGGGCCGCGAACTCGGCCTCGGTCCCACCCATGAAGAGGTGATCACCACCCTGGCAGGGGAGATGTTGCGTTCCTATCGGCAGCTGCCGGTGAACCTGTATCAGATCCAGACCAAATTCCGGGATGAGATCAGGCCCCGCTTCGGTCTGATGCGCGGTCGTGAATTCATCATGAAGGACGCCTACTCCTTTCATGCCGACGAGGCCGATCTACAGGCCACGTATGCAGAGATGGATCAGGCCTACAGGCGGGTGTTCCAGCGGTGTGGATTGGAGGCGGTACCTGTCGATGCCGACAGCGGTGCCATCGGAGGTGCCGCATCCCAGGAATTCATGGTGACGGCGGAGGCTGGGGAAGACCTGATCCTGATCAGCGATGACGGCCATTACGCCGCCAATCAGGAAAAGGCCGTGTCGCGTGCTTCTGATGCCGTCGCCATCGATGCCGCTCCACAATCCGACGCGCCATCCATCGTCGCGACTCCAGGCCAGGCCAGCATCAACGCGGTCTGCGCCTCCCAGGGCTGGCACCCCAGCCAGCTGGTGAAGGTGCTGCTTCTCATCGCCCGTCTCGAGGATGGGAGCGACCAACCCCTGCTTGTGACGCTGCGCGGTGATCAGGAGCTGAATCCGGTGAAATTGGCGAATGCCGTGAGCCGCCGGGTCGAGCAGGGGGTCCTCGATTGCCGTCCGATCACGGCGGAGGACCTCGGACGCCAGGGTGTTGACGCCCTACCTCTGGGCTACATCGGCCCAGATCTGGACGACGGTCTTTTGGCAAGGGCCTCCAGCTGGCCCCAACGGTTTCTGCGCCTCGCCGACAGCACGGCAACCGATCTGGATTGGTTCCACTGCGGCGCCAATGCCATGGATCAGCACCGCAGCCATTGCCGCTGGAGCGACTTCGGCGGTGCGCCCGAAGCCGACGATCTACGCAATGCCCGCGCCGGCGAACGCTGCCTGCACAACCCGTCGGCAACGCTGCAGGAGAAGCGGGGCATCGAAGTGGGCCACATCTTCCAGCTGGGACGCAAATATTCCCAGGCTCTCGATGCCTGCTTCACCAACGAAAACGGTCGTGACGAACCCTTCTGGATGGGCTGCTACGGCATCGGCGTCTCCCGGTTGGCCCAGGCTGCTGTTGAGCAGCATCACGACGAAGCGGGAATCTGCTGGCCCGCGGCGATTGCGCCCTTCGAAGCAATCGTGGTGATCGCGAACATCCAGGACGACACCCAGACCCAACTCGGCGAAGCGCTCTACGCGTCACTGCAGCAAGCAAACGTTGATGTGCTGCTGGACGACCGCAAAGAGCGTGCCGGCGTGAAGTTCAAGGACGCTGATCTGATCGGAATTCCATGGCGGATCGTGATCGGCCGGGATGCGGCCGAAGGTCTGGTGGAACTGGTGCGTCGGTCGGACCGCAGCGTCGAGAAACTGCCGCACGCCATCGCGATCGAGAAGCTGCTCAGCTCTCTCCGCCCTTAAAGTCCCAGCCAATCTCTTCGAATCCATGCTTTCCGCCCTGGCCCGACTGATCCAGCAGCTGTCCAGGGCGTCCATTGCACTGGTGCTTGGACTCGCCCTGATGCTCACGGCCTGCAGCGGGGATGCTGAAGCGCGCCTCAGCGGTGACTTCGTTGAAGACACTGTGGCGGTGTCCCGCAACCTGCTCGAAGTGATCGACCTTCCCCAGGACGCTGAGAACCATGCGGAGGTGGAAGCCGAGGCCCGGGCTCTGATCAACGACTACATGTCCCGCTATCGCCCCCAGCCCCGCGTGAACGGACTCGCCTCCTTCACCACCATGCAGACGGCTCTCAATTCACTGGCGGGCCACTACGCCTCCTACGCCAATCGCCCGTTGCCCGAAGCGCTGCACGATCGCCTGGCCAAGGAACTCAGCAAAGCGGAGAAATCCGCCGTTCGAGGCAACTGAACGCCGAAACGGTCGTTCCCCTTTGACAGACCGACAGTGGTTCAGACATAGTCGCGGATTGTGCAGATCCGCGGCTTCGGGCCGCAGTGTCCTTGGCCAACGTTGTCGTCATCGGAGCTCAGTGGGGTGACGAAGGGAAAGGAAAGATCACCGATCTCCTCAGCCGTTCCGCTGATGTGGTGGTGCGTTACCAGGGCGGCGTCAATGCTGGCCACACCATCGTTGTGGACGAGCGTGTCCTCAAGCTTCATCTGATCCCATCCGGAATTCTTTATCCGGACACCATCTGCCTGATCGGCTCGGGAACCGTCGTGGATCCCAAGGTGATGCTGGGCGAGCTGGACATGCTCATCGCCAACGACATCGACATCTCAGGCCTGCAACTGGCGTCGACGGCACACGTGACGATGCCGTACCACCGTCTGCTTGACCTGGCGATGGAAAAGCAACGTGGCGATCGCCGCATCGGCACCACCGGTCGTGGCATCGGCCCCACCTACGCCGACAAATCCCAGCGCAGTGGCATCCGCGTGATCGACCTGCTGGATGAACAGCGGCTGAGGGACCGCCTGGAAGGCCCCCTCAAGGAAAAGAATCAGCTGCTCCAGGAGATCTACGCGGTTGAACCATTGGATGCCGATGCCGTGATCCAGGAATATCTGGGCTACGGCAAAAGGCTGGCTCCACACGTGGTGGAATGCACCCGCGCCATTCATGACGCCGCCAGGAACCGCAAAAACATCCTGTTTGAGGGTGCCCAGGGGACCCTGCTGGACCTGGACCATGGGACCTATCCCTACGTCACCTCCTCCAATCCCGTCTCCGGCGGTGCCTGCATCGGNGCCGGCGTCGGCCCAACGCTGATCGACCGGGTGATCGGGGTTGCCAAGGCCTACACCACCCGGGTCGGCGAAGGGCCCTTCCCCACGGAACTCAGCGGCCGCCTCAACGATCAGCTCACCGAGCGGGGCGGTGAATTCGGCACCACCACTGGCCGCCGCCGTCGCTGCGGTTGGTTCGATGGGGTGATCGGCCGCTACGCCGTTCAGGTGAACGGTCTGGACTGCCTGGCGGTGACCAAGCTGGACGTGCTCGACGAGCTCGACGCAATCCAGGTGTGCGTGGCCTACGAACTCGATGGTGAACGGATCGAGCACTTCCCCAGCAGCTCCGATGACTTCGCCCGCTGCAAACCGATCTTTGAAACCCTTCCGGGCTGGCAGTGCTCCACGGAAGACTGCCGCANGCTGGAGGATCTACCCGCTGCAGCCATGGCCTACCTGCGTTTCCTGGCCGATCTGATGGAAGTGCCGATCGCGATCGTNTCNCTTGGTGCCAGCCGCGATCAGACGATTGTGGTGGAGGATCCGATCCACGGCCCCAAACGCGCTCTGCTCAGCGCCTAAGAGGNCAAACGCCATACTGCGAAGCTTCCGAACGCTTCGGCCATGGCCAACGACACCCGTTTCCCAAGCAGCTGCGAACTGGATGTGGTGGGGATCGGCAACGCCATCGTTGATGTGCTGGTGCAGACCGATGACAGCTTTCTCGAGCAACAGGGTCTGCAGAAAGGAGGCATGGCCCTGATCGACGAACAGCAGGCGGAAAGTCTCTACAACGCCAGCGGACCGGGCCAGGAAACATCGGGCGGGTCCGTGGCCAACACGATGGTGGGCATCGCGCAGCTGGGGGGACGGGCCGGCTTCATTGGACGCGTCCGCGATGACCAGCTCGGGGGCATCTTCAGCCACGACATCCGTGCTGTCGGCGCACGTTTTGACACCCCTGCGGCCACCAGCGGTGCCACCACCGCCCGCTGCCTGATCTACGTCACCCCGGACGCGGAACGGACCATGTGCACGTTCCTGGGAGCGTCCACCCAGCTGGAGCCGGAGGATCTTGATCTGACCATGGTCAGCCAGACGAAGGTGCTCTATCTCGAGGGCTATCTCTGGGATAGCCCGGCGGCCAAGCGCGCGTTCCTTGCCGCATCAGANGCCTGTCAGGCGGCGGGTGGCCAGGTCGCCCTCTCGCTCTCCGATGGNTTCTGCGTGGACCGGCACCGGGACAGTTTTCTCGATCTGGTGAACGGTCACGTGGACGTGCTGTTCGCCAATGAAGTGGAAATCAAATCCCTCTATCAAACCGACGACCTTGAGGCCGCTCTCGAGAGCGTGCGCAGCTGCTGTTCCGTGGTTGCCGTGACCTGCGGCAGTCAGGGCTCGGTGGTGCTCANCGGTGACCAGCGCTGGCAGATCGGCATCTTCGGCCTGGGGACCCTGATGGACACCACGGGGGCCGGTGATCTCTACGCCGGGGGATTCCTGCACGCCTACACCCAGGGGGAATCGCTCGAGCGTTGCGGTCAACTCGGAGCCCTCTGCGCCGGCCAGATCGTCACCCAGCTGGGTGCCCGTTCGACCGTCTCTCTGCGGGATCTGGCGNTGGCCCATCTGAACTGAGCTCAGACCGCGCCCAGCTGCCATAGGCCGGTGAGGCATCCACCGGCCATGCCAACCATTCGGGAACGTCGTAGCTGTGCAATGCCATCACGGCCTGNTGCAGCTGGGACAGCCTNGCACTGCTGGTTTTGAACAACANCTGCACCTCGGTTGCCTGCTGCAGCACGCCATTCCAGTGGTACCGGGAACCCACGGGATGCAGCGCAACACAGGCCGCAAGCCGCCGCTCCAGCACCGCAGCAGCCAGGGCTTCCGCCCGTTCCTGATCCGCTTCGGTGGTCAGCACCAGAACCAGCCCTNCTTGATCATTCATGGGCGGTGGNATCCNGCATGTCGACATGGCGGCCGATGCGCTCGAGCACGGCCGCCTCACTCTCAACAGTCTCCACGCTGAGCACTNGCCGGGGACGGTCCAGCAGCAGCAAGCGCAGCCCCAACGCCTCCGAAAGCTGTCGCCACAGCCGCTCGGTGATCCCGCCCGACTGCCGGCAGAGCACATCCGTGATCTGCCAGCGACGACACAGGGCCCGTTCGATCGCGCCGGGGAAGGCCCCCGTCAGTGGCTGCAGCACCGCCAGATGATCAGTCGGCAAGCCCGCCGACAGGGCCGCTCGCACGCCCGCAGCAGAGGGCAGGCAGCGCGCGAACACCTCGGCTCCGGCATCAACNGCAACGCGGTGTAACCGCGCCAGGTGACGTCCGCCGACCGCCAGCAAGAGGCGTCGACCGCTGAGATCGATCCCCTTCAGCGCATCGGAGGATTCCAGATGATCCACCTGCCCCCCATGCTCCAAGGGCCGTTCCAGGCGCAGCAGGGGCTGACCGCAGGCGGCACAGGCCGNGGCCAGATCCGCACTCACCTGCACGGCAAAGGGATGCGTTGCATCGATCACCCATTGATAAGTCCTGCCGTCCTTCAGCAGAGCNCGGATCGCCTCCTGGCCCTGCAGCGGTCCGATGTGCAGATGGTGAAGCTTGAGACCGTCGTAGGCGCGGGCGGCGGCGGGGGNCACCACACTGGCCTCAACGAACCAACCCAACTGCAGCAGAGCTGCCGCCAGACGGGGACCTTCACCGGTTCCCGACAAGAGCCAGATCCGACCGTGGCGATTCCCGCGACCTTGCATCAGGATGTCTCCCGATAACGGTGAGGTCCATGAACCACTGCGTGCTTGAGGTGGAGGTGATCGAAGCACCGACGGTTCGTTACACCCAGGACAATCAGACGCCCATTGCGGAGATGACCGTTCGCTTCGACCCGTTGCGGGATGGCGATCCACCCAGCGAGTTGAAGGTGGTGGGCTGGGGAAATCTGGCCCAGGATCTTCAGAACCGGGTTCAGGTGGGGCAGCGCCTGATGCTGGAGGGACGGCTGCGGATGAACACGGTTCCCCGGCAGGACGGCACGAAGGAGAAACGAGCGGAGTTCACCCTGGCGCGGATGCACCCGGTAGGAGCAGCGGCAACCGCGCAGCCAGCCGANAGGCCCGGAAGCACAACGGCTGCGCCGGCGGCAGCGGCCAAACCAGCNCCAGCCAAACCTGCCGTCGAGACGTCCACCTGGAACGCTGCCCCTCTGGTGCCGGACACAGACGAGATCCCGTTCTGAACTCACCGAATGTCGGACTCCTCCACCAGCTCGGTGGCGCGCCCGATCATCTGGCCGAGTTCCCGTTCCAGAGCGGCAAGATCCAACCGCAGGTCGGGCCAGCGCCCCCCATCGATCTGCTGGAGCAGCCAGGCACGGTCGGCATCNAGTTGATGGAGCAATTCCCTGAGTTCTGGGGACGGGTTGGATGGCACAGCCAGCACAAGGCTTCGTCCCACCATCCTGATGGCCGGGAGGTCACAATGGCGTCCGTGCAGCGCTGTCCATGAAGGATCTGTTCTCACCCGGCAGTCTCGTCACCGTGGCCGGGGGTGTTCTCACCGTGGTCGGGGCGATTGCATACACCACCGGCAGCGCCAACCTCAGCCTGCCGACGATTTTTTATGGGATTCCGATTTTTCTCGGGGGTCTGGCACTGAAGTCATCGGAACTGCCCCCGGCGCGGCGGGTCACACCACAGGCCCTGCTCAAGGCGGAGCGAGAGGATGCGGCTCCCGANCTGGGCAAGCTGCTGGGGGACGTCACCCGCTGGCGCTACGGCCAGAAGGCCCACCTCGAAACGTCCCTCGAGGCCCTGAAGCTTTGGGATGAGGACAACCCACCCCAGCTCGAGGAAATCGAGGAGCTGGCGCCGGACGGAGGCTATGGATTGCGTCTTCGCTTCCAGGTGAATGCCGTTCCATTNGACCGNTGGCAGGAGAAGCAGGACCGCCTCGGCCGCTTCTTCGCCAAAGGCATGCGGGCGGANCTGACACNGGTGGACAAGACCTGTTTCGATCTGATGCTNCTNCCGGATGCCTGAACCCACCCGGGCCGGCGACGACGCCTTGCGGGTGTCAGTGCTCAGCGAGGCCCTTCCCTACATCCAGCGTTTTTCCGGCCGTCGCATTGTGGTCAAGTACGGAGGTGCTGCCATGGCGCACGCCGAACTCCGCGATGCGGTCTTCCGTGATCTGGCGCTGTTGGCCTGCGTCGGCGTGCAACCGGTGGTGGTCCACGGCGGTGGACCGGAGATCAACCAATGGCTGAAACGCTTAGAGATCCCTGCCGAATTCCGCGATGGCCTGCGGGTCACAGACGCCGAAACCATGGACGTGGTGGAAATGGTGTTAGTGGGTCGGGTCAACAAGCAGATCGTCAATGGCCTGAACCAGCTCGGAGCAGCAGCCGTTGGACTCAGCGGAAGCGATGGCCGCCTGGTGGAAGCACGGCCCTGGGGTGATGGCAGTCACGGCCTTGTCGGGGATGTGGCTCGGGTCAATCCCGATGTGCTGGAGCCACTGCTGGAACGGGGCTATGTCCCGGTGATCTCCAGTGTTGCCGCTACACCAGAGGACGGCCGATCCCACAACATCAACGCCGACACGGTCGCCGGTGAACTGGCGGCGGCCCTGGAAGCCGAAAAACTGATCCTGCTCACCGACACGCCAGGCATTCTGCGCGATCGGGATGACCCGGAATCCCTGATCCGAAAGCTGGGTCTTGCCGAAGCGCGCCAGCTGATTCAGGACGGGATCGTGGCCGGGGGCATGACCCCAAAAACCGAGTGCTGCATCCGCGCCCTCGCCCAGGGCGTGGCCGCCGCCCACATCATTGATGGCCGTGTTCCCCATGCCCTGCTGCTGGAGGTGTTCACCAATGCCGGCATCGGCACCATGGTGGTGGGACGCAGCTGAGGCGTGAACGAGCAACCGGCACAGCTGGATCTGACGGCGGCGGAAGCCTCTCTGGAACGGGGCGATTACGGACAGTGCCTCGAGCTTCTGGTTCCGATGGCGGAAGCCCACCCTCTGCCGGATCCGGAAGGCGCCAGGATCCGGCTGCTGATGGTGACGGCCTGGATGGGGCAGGGGCGCGACCAGGAGGCGGTGGCCACCTGCAGGTTGCTGAGTCGTCTGGGCGAGCCGGAGCTGCGGCAACAGGCCAGGCAGTTGCTGACGATTCTTGAGGCGCCAAGCCTGGAACGCCCTGAACGTTGGTCGATGCGGCTGCCATCACTGGAGATTCAGGCCAGTGGGGATGCCGCACCGACCACCACCCGCCGGCGACGATCCCGCAAACCGGATCCACCTCCACCGCCGCCGACCGGTCCAACCCAACCGCCGGCGCTGGGGTTTGCCGTGGTGGTGACCGTGGTGCTGCTGGCCATGACCCTGTTGCTCAGCGGTTGTGTGCGGATGGATGTGGACCTGACCAGCCCGGCGCCGAATCGCCTGCAGCTCTCATGGGAGATCGAGAGCAGCACCGGAAAGCTGCTGCCGTGGCAGCAGCGATTCGAACAGGACCTTCATCAGCAAAGGCCGGACCTGACGGTGACGCATCCCAGACCAGGGCATCAGCGCATCGCATCGCGTCCGTTGCCATCGGCGGACTTCGATACCCTGCTGGTGCAGCTGCTTCAGCTGGCTGGTGGCGACGCCAGCGTGACCCTGCCCGATCCACGCATCAGCCTGAGCGAGAGAAACTGGCTGGTTGGCGTGGACCAGCGGTTGGTCCTGCAGCTGGATCTCCAGCAACTTCCAGAGATTCCAGCGATGACAATCCGTTTTGGGCTGAACGGTGGCCAGGTCATTCAGACAATCCGCAGCGGTGAGCTGATCAGCCTGGACACCCACAACTGGCGATGGAGTCCCCTCGGTGTGGGCAGCGTTGGGGTGATCCTGCTGCTTGTGCTGAGCCTTCTGCTGCAGGACATGCGCCGCCGCCTTGGCTTCGGCTTCCCAGAACTCCCCTCCTGAATCAAAGCTCCAGGGGATCGGGATCCACCGCCAGCGCAACGTTCTTCGGGAGCTCCTGCCACAGCGCCTGACCGGGCGGCAGTGGAAGGGGCGACCCAACAGGGCCGTGCAGAAGCAACTGCCAGCGGCTGCGACCAGCCACCCGCGCCACAGGGGCGGGGGCGGGACCCAGCAACCACCAGCCCTGGTCCTGGCAGAGCGGCCGGATCCGCTCCGCCAGGACCGCCGCCGCTGTTGCCGTCGCAGAGGCGGATTCACCTGAGAGACGCAGCAGGCAGGCGCGGCTGAAGGGCACCAGTCCAGCCTCACGACGCAGCTCAATCTCCTCCGCCAGGAACACCTCGTACCGGCCATCCACCAGGTGACGGATCACCGGATGATCCGGGGAATAGGTCTGAACCAGGACCTGACCGGGCCGTTCACCACGACCGGCACGGCCGGCCAGCTGCATCAGCAACTGCAAGGCCTGCTCCGAAGCACGCAGATCCGGACGATGCAGCAGCCCATCCGCTGCCAGCACAGCCGCAAGGGTGACGCGCGGCAGATCCATTCCCTTGGCCAGCATCTGGGTGCCGATCAGCACATCCGCTTCCCCTGCAGCGAACCGATCCAGGAGCCGGCGGTGTCCATCACGCCCGCCAGTGGAATCGCGGTCAAAGCGCAGCAAGCGCAGTCCTTCGAGTTCCTGATTGAGCAACTCCATCACCCTCTGGGTGCCGGCACCGAACGGCTTGAACGCTGTGGAGCCGCAATGGGAGCAGCGGCTGCCGATGACATCGCGGTGATCACACCAGTGACAACGCAACCACTCGCGACCACCGGCCCCGCGATGGACCGTGAGGGCGACATCGCAATTCGGGCACATCACCACCTCTCCACAGCTCCGACAGCCCAGAAACGGGCTGTAGCCCCTGCGCGGCACAAGAATCACGGCCTGCTCACCCTTCTCCGGCAACTCCGCCAGACGATCCATCAACGAACGACTGACCAGTCGCCGGTGACCGTCCGCAAGTTCATGGCGCATGTCGACCACATGCACCGGCGGCAAGCTCTGCTGGGCAATCCGCTGGGTCAACCGTCCCAGTCGAAGGGGGCCATCCGGCTGCAGCTGCACCCAGCTGTCCAGCGAGGGGGTCGCACTGCCCAGCACCACGCGGCCCCCGCCGCTGCGGACACGATCGAGGGCGAGATCACGGGCGTGGTAGCAGGGCATCGGGGAGTCCTGCTTGTAGGAACTGTCGTGTTCTTCATCGAGCACCACCAGCCCGAGGGGATTGAGCGGCATGAACACCGCCGAACGGGTGCCCACCACCAGCAGGGGTTGGTCGGACTCCAAACAGCGTCGCCAGACCTGTAAACGCTCACTGTCCCTGCAGCCACTGTGGTACTCCAGAACCCGGGAGCCGAATCGCCGCCTGCAGCGATCCACCAACTGGGGGATCAGTCCGATTTCAGGCGTCAGCATCAGCACGTGACGGCCCGCCGCCAGCTCCCGCTCCGCCAATTGCAGATAGACCTCTGTCTTGCCTGAGCCTGTGATGCCCCAGAGCAGGAGCCCCTCCCCTTCGGGCACCTGCAGGAACACCCGGATCACCTGCTGTTGCTCAGCTGTGAGGAGCTGCGCCGCTTCAGTCGCGACCGGCACAGGCAGCGGATCGAGTGAACGGCGTCGGCGTTCTCGCCGAATCCATCCTTTGGATTCGAGGGCCTGCACAACCCCTGGACTGAAGCCGTCAGCCTCCAGAGTCCGCTGCCAGGTCCCCGAAGTTGTTGTGTCGAGGGCATGCAGCAGCTCCTGCTGACGGGGCGTCGGTGCCGGAGCGTCCGCCGCTGGATTCGCTCGTTCCACCCACCACATCGAACGCCCACCCTGCAGCGTTCTGGCCTGGCCAAGCCAACCGGCCGGCAGAGCGGCTTTCAGCATCCGGAACGGGCTGAGGTGGCAGCGTTGTGCAACACCCTCCAACCAACAGCGCCACTGCGGCTCAACGGCGGCGCGCTGCAGCAGGTCCTGCACAGGCTGCAGACGTTCCAGGTCCGCAACAGCACCCTCAGAGGAGACAGCTCCCTCCGAGGAGACAGCCACGACCAATCCATGCATCGCACGGCCGCGCAAGCCAACCCGCACCAGGTCCCCGGACTGGAGGTTCAGGCAGGGATGTGCGCTGTAGGTGAAGGTGCGGCCCTCACGGCCTGCCTCCACCCAAACTTCCACCAGCACAACTCGACCNAAATCGGGCTTGCATTGGTCCGAAATCTTCATTAAGGTGGACAAGTTGGCCATTAGAGGCCAATCCTGCGCTTGATCCAGCGGGAAGACATGCAGTCTGAAGTCAGAGCGATGTCTCTGCCACTTCAACCAGTCTGAGACCACCCCGGAGAGCTCAGGTCCACGTCCTTGCCAGGCCCCAACCCGGTCATCAACTCGGGCTTTTCATAGAACACAGGGACCATCTTCAGATTTGGCANCAATGCCGCGTCTTGATTTTCTGTGCATTCAGCGACCAACACGTCCATGGAGCCCATGGTCGTCGCTCTGTTGTTTTCAGTCTTCCCCCTCACCCCGCACTACCGACCATGAGTCCTGCCGCGACACAAGCAGCCAAGCCGGACATCGTTCTTCTGGCCAACGCCGATGGAGAGGTGCGGGAGGTCAAGTCCACGGCTGAAACCAAGAAAGCTCCGGCGCGGCGCCGCAGTGCCAGTAAGAAGGATCTGAGCGCTGCAGCCGATGAACTGCTGGCTGCAGCGGACAAGTCAACAGCAGATGCTGCTGCGCCCAAGTCAAAGGCAGCAGCCAAAACAGCCATTAGCAAAAAATCCACCACCAAAGCGGCGGCCAAACCAGCGGCTGCGAAGAAAGCCAGCACGAAAAAGGCCACCACNAAGAAAGCTGCTGCCACGACGAGCGANGACAAGGCAGCCCCCCCNGCTGACCCGANNGCTGTGGCAGCAGCNGCGGCTGAACAGGCCAAAGCTNTGGCTGCTGAAAAAGAGGCCAAGGCCAAGGCTCTGGCCAGCATCAAGATCGGTCCCAAGGGCGTTTACACCGAAGATTCGATCCGGGTTTACCTCCAGGAGATCGGTCGCATCCGCCTACTGAGGCCCGACGAAGAGATTGAGCTGGCTCGCAAGATCGCTGACCTGCTCTATCTCGAGGAGCTGGCGGCCCAGTTCGAAAGCGACAACGGCCGCGAACCAGACAAGAAAGAATGGGCCGCTCTGGTGGAGATGCCCCTGATCCGCTTCCGTCGGCGCTTGATGCTCGGTCGACGCGCCAAGGAAAAGATGGTGCAGTCCAACCTGCGCCTGGTGGTGTCCATCGCCAAGAAGTACATGAATCGGGGCCTGAGCTTCCAGGACCTGATCCAGGAAGGCAGCCTCGGACTGATCCGTGCGGCTGAAAAGTTCGATCACGANAAGGGTTACAAGTTCTCCACCTACGCCACCTGGTGGATCCGTCAGGCGATCACCCGGGCCATCGCGGATCAATCGCGAACCATTCGCCTGCCGGTGCACCTCTACGAGACGATCTCCCGGATCAAGAAGACCACCAAGGTGCTCTCCCAGGAATTCGGCCGCAAGCCCACGGAGGAGGAAATTGCCGAGTCGATGGAAATGACCATCGAAAAACTGCGGTTCATCGCCAAGAGCGCGCAACTTCCGATCTCACTCGAAACCCCCATCGGCAAGGAAGAGGATTCCCGCCTCGGAGACTTCATCGAAGCCGACATTGAAAATCCTGAGCAGGACGTGGCCAAGAACCTGCTGCGGGAAGACCTGGAAGGCGTTCTCGCGACCCTCAGTCCGCGCGAACGCGACGTGCTNCGTCTGCGCTACGGCCTCGACGATGGCCGCATGAAGACCCTCGAAGAGATCGGGCAGATCTTCGANGTGACGCGTGAACGCATTCGTCAGATCGAAGCAAAGGCACTGCGCAAACTGCGCCACCCCAACCGCAATGGGGTCTTGAAGGAATACATCAAGTAAGCGGCCGAAGTGATCGGGGCCATTGCCGCTCAAATGGGCTGGCAAAAGGCCCCTGNTCAGGGCTCCATCCCCGGCAGTAATTTCACCAGAAGCCANACGCACAGAATGATGGCGACCAAGACGTAAGCCTCGTTCATTGAGTCAAACCGTGTGGGCCAATACTGGCAGCTCTGAACCACTCACATAAGTACAACTGCACCTACCCAGTCCGCTGACAGCGTCGTATAAGAGTGTTGAGGGAATTGAGACGCCCTCCTCACACGGAAGAGATCCAACCCCGGCCAAGACTGGGGTTTTTTCCTGAGCATTATTCCGGCATAAGCGCTTCGAGACCGGATTGGTGGCGGCTTTATCCCTCGAAGCTTTCCGTGAATTCCTGGAAGGCCCGTTTGAGACGCTCCACGGGTGTTTCCTCCAGGGGGCATTCCTGTGCCGTTTGATCGGCGTAGAGCTGCAGCAGAAGACCATCGGGCTCGAGCACCGAAGCGACGGCATGTTTGAACAGCACAAGGCTGTTCTGTGACGTGAGCCCAGCGAGGAAGGGCAACAAGCTCCATTCCTCGACGTCTGAAGGGCTCTGCACCACACGACGTGGACGAATCAACTGATAAGCAGGCTGACCATCGCCATCGGTGGTGGTGCGCAACCGCGCCATCACAANGTCGCCACTGTTGAGCAGCAACAGCCGGATGGTGCCNTCGGCCATCAGNGGNAGTCTNGTTTCNTCGNTCTGNNTCGCCTGGACCACCGAGCCGGNCAGCGNAGTNTGACGCACACCATTGACGACGGGCCCNGGCATGACGCAGCGCNCNAACGNNNNAAATGTTAAGCAGTCTTCACAGATTCCCAGAAGCNGATCCAGCTTCACAAAGNGGAGCCCGGAAACCNCGGGTCCGTAATCTGATGNGCTGATTCGCACTCTTCATGGCCCTCACCGAACTGCGCATCGCCTCACGACGCAGCCAGCTGGCCATGGTGCAGACCAACTGGGTNAANGCNGAACTGGAGAAGGCTCATCCAGGCTTGAACATCNCNGTGGANGCCATNGCCACCCAGGGNGACAAGATCCTNGATGTGGCACTGGCCAAGATCGGCGACAAAGGCCTGTTCACCAAGGAACTGGAAGCCCAGATGCTGGTGGATCGTGCGGACATTGCCGTTCACTCCCTGAAAGACCTGCCCACCAACCTTCCTGAGGGGCTGATGCTCGGTTGCATCACCGAGCGGGAAGATCCGGCCGACGCCCTGGTGGTGAATGCCAAGAACCAGGCCTACCAGCTCCACACCCTGCCCGAAGGATCTGTGGTGGGAACGAGTTCGCTGCGCCGCTTGGCCCAGCTNCGTCACCACTACCCCCAGCTGATCTTCAAAGACGTGCGGGGGAATGTGATCACCCGACTGGAAAAGCTCGATTCAGGCGAGTACGACTGCCTGATCCTTGCNGCGGCTGGCCTCGGCCGCCTGGGCTTTGCCGATCGAATTCACCAATTGATCCCCGGCGACATCTCCCTGCACGCCGTTGGTCAGGGGGCACTGGGAATTGAATGCGTGGAGGGCAAGCCCGAAGTTCTGGAGGCGATCAAAGTGCTGGAGCACACCCCCACCTCCCAGCGTTGCCTGGCTGAACGCGCTTTTCTGCGGGAACTGGAGGGCGGCTGTCAGGTGCCCATCGGCGTCAACACGACGTTCAATGGTGATGAGCTGGTGCTCACCGGCATGGTGGCCAGCCTCGACGGCAAACAGCTGATCAGGGATCAGGCCAGCGGTCCATCCCTTGATGCCGAGGCGATCGGCATCGCCCTGGCCGGGACCCTGAAACAACAGGGCGCTGGCGAGATCCTTCAGAAAATTTTCGATGAGGTGCGTCCGGAAGCCTGAAGCGTGGAGAACGCTCAACTCTGAATCTCGAGCGGAGTCCCCACATCCACGGCATCGAAGAGCTGTCGGATGTGCGTGTTGAGCATCCGAACACAACCCAGACTCACGGCAGCCCGTGTCTGCACCCAGTGCGGCCAGGGCGTTCCATGAATTCCAAACTCACCACGGCCGTTGCGATGGAACGCCATGTAGCGGTCACCAATCGGACTGGTGGGACCGATGAGCTCACGGCGCTGCCCTCCCTTCTGGGTGACATAAACCGGATTGACCTTCTTGGTCAGAATCGAAAAATCTCCGCTTGGTGTCGGCGTTTGCGGGTCGCCGATGGCCACAGGCCAGGGGCCAAGCCGCCGACCACTCCGCATCACACTGATCTGACGACGTCTTAAGTCGAGAATGATCCGAGCCTCACCGCTCTGCCGCAGAGCAAGCTCATCCGCCTGCAACGGCATCGCCAACCCCAGCGGGATCGTCAAACCAAGGGGAACAGCCAAACCAAGCGGAACAGCCAAGCCGGCCACAGCACGAACGTGTCGCATCGCCAAGACCCATGAGACCTCTTGGTCTCAACCTATGCATCGCCGCATCGAAAAACCGCACAAAGCCCTGCTGACAGCCGTCTTTTTAAGACTTTCTCTGTCTCATTTGGCGAGACGACCAAGATTGCCTGCCCTTTCGGCGCTGTAATCTCCCGCCATGACGTCCACGGCCCAGCGCTCGATCGAGGCAGTTCCAACCCTGCCTGAGTTGCTGGCAGGGCCTGAACGTGACCGGCACGCGGAACAGCTCACCGTTCCGTTCAGCCACGTGGCCCGGAGCAAACGAAGCTTCCTGAGAGCCGCGTGGACGCTTCACCATCACGGCGTTTTGGTGCTGCGTCAGGCGGTGGAGCCGGAGCGGCTGCAGGCCATCAACACGGAAGTCGATCAGCTGCTGGATGGCATTGAACGAAGCGAGAGCCCAGATCTGAACTGCAACGCCATCCTCAACCTGCCGGACAAACGGTCGATCAAGGGATACGACAACTTTGTGGATGCGGAGCGAGCCGTGATCAATTACCGGGTGAAACGCGCCGATGGGCGCAGCGGCAGCGACGCCGGCATGGTCGACATCTTCCATCCGGAGCGGTTGAACGACACCATGGCCACCCTTGTGGAGAGCTGTCTGCACGAACGGCTCATCGCTCGCCTGCTTCTGGCAGCCAGCTGGCGACCGTTTCAAGTGAAGTGCCGCAACCTGTATGTGAACCGAGGCGTTCAAGACACCCGCGGCTACCACTGCGATGGCCGTTCCCAGAAATTCAAGAGCTTCGTCTTTCTCACCGATGTAAGCGAGCTGAACGATGGCCCCTACTGCTACGTGCCCACCACGCACCGAGACAAACGGGCCTGGAGGCGCAGTCGCAACTTCAACAAGCTCAACGGCTGCAACCGCCACGAATACACCCAGCTTCAGGGCTATCGGGCTCTGCCGATGCTTGCCCGGGCCGGCGACATGGTGATCTCCTCCCAGCGCGGCGCCCATCGCGGCCATCCCCAGCATCCCGAGGCACGACGATCTGTCCTGGTGAACATGTACCAACGCTGAGCCATCAAAAAAGCGGGGTCAACGCCCCGCCTTGTGATCAGAACTGAACCGACTCAATCAACAAGTTTGGGATCAATTTCGGCCATGTAGCGGGCCTCGCAGCTCTTGATGATTTCAACGGCCTTCTCAGTACCGAAGAAGCCATTCACCGTGCAGGTTCCAGGCTTTTTCAGATCCTTGTAGTGCTCCCAGTAGTAGGTGGTCTCCTTCTTCCAGTGCTCACCAAGATCCTCAAAGCTCTTGATGTGATCCATGCGTTTGTCATCGGCCAGCACAGCGATGACCTTGTCATCCACCTCGCCGCCATCATCGAACGTCATCACGCCGATGATGCGGGCTTCCACGATGGATCCCGGAATCAACGGCTCGGTGACGTTGACGATCTCGATGTCGAGCGGGTCGCCATCTTCATCCCAGGTGCGGGGGATGCAGCCGTAGGCGAANGGATAGGCCAGGGAGGAGTAGCCGACACGGTCCAGCTTCAGGTGGCCGGTTTCGGTGATCAGCTCGTACTTGTTGATCGTGTTGGAGTTGAGCTCCACGATCGTGTTGAGGCGNAGTTCGGCTTCATCAGCGAAGGCCGGCAGCACATGCAGAAGGTTCGGCATGCTGCGGCTCGGAGCCTGATCGAGGTTGGCCATGGATGGCGGTCGACAGCGCCGGGATCCTACGGGGAGCCGGGTCCACGCCAGACCCTCCGCAGCGAACGCACAAAATTAACACCAAATCCACACCAAAAAGAAACGATTTCGTGCCTAGGGTCAATTAGCTCTCGCCAAGGGCATCTAACTTCCGGCCCAGGTGCAGCAGAAATGCCGTGCTGTCGAGGGGGCGTCCTGTCACCTCCTGCACAAGCTGCTCCCCATTCAGAGCCCGTCCAACCGAATGCACGCGCTCCCGCAGCCACGCCAGCAGGGGCCTCACATCTCCGGATCCGATGTGCTGCTCCGGTGCTCCAATCTCAGCAGCCATGGCCTCGCAGAGCTGAGCACTGATCAGGTGTCCCAGCAGATAGGACGGGAAGTAGCCGAACAAGCCCTCGCTCCAGTGCACATCCTGGAGACACCCTTCCGCATCATCAACGGGGGTGATCCCGAGCAGCTCGCCGTAGCGCCGGTTCCACTCAGCAGGCAGGTCCTCAACCGCCAAGCCCTCCTCGAGCAGAGCGATCTCAAGGTCGGTCCGAATCAGGATGTGCAGGCCGTAGCTGAGTTCATCCGCTTCAACACGGTTCAGTCCAGGCGCGAGTGGATTCATCGCCCGCCAGAGATCCTGCGTGCCCGTCAGCGGCGCACCGGCATCGGCAAAGCGCTGCCACCACTGCTCCGCGAACGGGCGACTGCGCGCCACCCGGTTCTCCCAGAACAAGGACTGGCTCTCATGCACCGCCATCGATGTCGCCTGTCCCAGGGGCCAGGCGAACCATTGATGGCTCTGGTCCGGCAGGCCCTGCTCATACAGCGAATGTCCCCACTCATGGGCCGTGGCCAGAAAACAGGACAAGGGCTGTCCTGCCACAACACGGGTGGTCATCCTGTAGTCCGCCGGCCCCAGGGTGATCGAAAAGGGATGGGGTGAGCGGGCCACGCAGGTGATGCTGTGATCACGGCCCCAGCTCTCCAACAGCTGTTCACACAGGTGCTGCTGGGCCGGCTCCGCCAGATCCCAGTCCGCGTGTCCGGAGCGCGGCGCTGACGAGGCCGATGCCACCAGCTCCGGCAGGCGTTGCCGCAGCGGGGCGAACACCTCCTGAAGACGCCTCAGACTGAGATCCGGCTCGAAAGGCTGGGCCAGGGTCTCCCAGCATGACCGCGGCTCGGCCAGCTGTCGGGCCTGTTCCTGTCGAAGCCGGATCAGGCTCTGCAGAGCCGGTGCGAAAGCCGCAAAATCGGACGCGGAACGGGCCTGCTGCCAGCTGTCATATCCCTCGGCCTTGGCCTTCGCGATCGCGGCCACCAAGGCGGGATCCATCGCCTGCTGCCGCCGCAGATCCTGTTCAAGCAGATCGAGATTGCGCCCCTTCGCCGCGTGGTCAGGGTCACCGCTCTGGGTGGACCATTCCTGTCGCGCCCCCTGCACGAGATCGGCATAACGCGCGGAACTCTGACGGGCGTGCAGCTGGGTCGCCAGAAGGGACAGCTGTTCACCACGCCAGGCAGCACCCCCACCGGGCATGCGGGTGTTCTGATCCCAGTACAGCGTGCTTTGGATGGAGCCGATGATCTGGGTTTCCCTCAGATGAACGCCGAGACGCCTCCATGCCGACGGGGCGGCCACCATCCCATTTCCCAGAACTGGATGGACCTTAACCAGCTGAACCCAAACAGGACTGGCGCGGAGCCTGCGGATCGGGCCATCCTGAAGCTGTCGCATCAAGACCGGACATGCGCCGACTGCTGATGACCACGACCCTGGCTATGGCGATGCCCCTGGCGCTGTGGCCCCTGAAACTGATTTACCGCCAACCATCCCCGAAGGTCTGATCAGGCCACCTGATCAGGCCCCTGATCGGTGCTGGCATCTTCGCCTTCAGCGCTGGACTGGTTGTCACGAAGGCGCTTGAGCCAGCGGCCGTAGGCCTCGGTCCTTTCGTCGTCACTGCCGTCGGTGACGCGTTCGGAAAACCCCTCGAAGGGCGGTTTGGATGGGTCCTGCACGGGGGACTGGAGATCGTTTCTGCATTGTGCGTCCAACCCCGGCAACATCCCCGCGAAGGCCACGAAATCCTGATCAATGCTGGGCTGCTCAAACCAAACACCCGGCATTCAACGGGTGCTGATCGGCAGGCGACAGCGCTCGCGTTGCGCGCACAGGCTGGCCAGATCCGGACGGCGGGTGAGCTGCAGCCGTCGCGAGGCCCAGAGGGCATAGACGCGATCCACCAAACCGGACACCAGGGGCCACTGGGTCGGGGCGTAGAGCCAACCGAGACCGATGAGGCGATAGGCCTCACGGAAGACGGCGACGTCAAGCAGCACCTGGCCTGAAGCGGTGATCGCATGAATGCGGCCCATCGCGTCCGCGTAGCTGATGTCCTGATATTCAGCCGGCGCATAATCCAGCGCATCAATGTCGACGAAGGCCAGGGATCCGATGCGATCCCTGCTTCTGAGGAAGTTCACTTCCCGAACACAGAGCGGGCAGGCTCCATCGAACAGAAGGGTGAGCGCAGGCGATGAAGGCGCTGTCATTCCCGGCGGCAATATCCACCGCCCACGTTGGTCCATTGGGATGGACAAACGCGACCCTCACGCGGCTGGACCACGTCGACACGCTGACCGAAACTGCAGCAACGTCCGTTGCCGGTGTCGAGGTAACCGATCGGGCAATCGTTAGCCAGCTTGAGAACCACCCGCTGAGCCCTCACCATTGATGGGCTGAGCAGCAGCAACAACAGAGGAACCAGCACAAGCGGCAGGCGATCCATGGTGAATCGCATCACCGTCACCAAACTGAAGACACCTGGAGTTGCGTTCTGCCGATGACACTGCAGCAGGTTCTGCACCACCTGGAGCTCGAGACCCCGGGGCAGGGATTCACCCGCCTCGATGGCCGCATCAACCAATGGCTGCCCAACACGTCCATCTGGCAGGGAATGCTGCATCTCACCTGCCTGCACACCAGTGCCAGCCTCACCATCAATGAAAACGCCGATCCTCGGGTTCTTCAGGATCTCTCCGATTGGATGAGGGNCNTCGTGCCCGAATCCCGTCGGTACAGCCACGACGACGAAGGCGCCGATGACATGCCCGCCCACATCCGCACGGCGCTCACCAGTCAGACCCTCAGCCTCAGCGTCGAATCGGGACAACTTGCCCTGGGCACCTGGCAAGCGATNTATCTCTGGGAGCACCGTCGAAGGCCCC
Organism: Cyanobacteria bacterium TMED177; assembly: GCA_002170825.1. Lineage (GTDB taxonomy): Bacteria > Cyanobacteriota > Cyanobacteriia > PCC-6307 > Cyanobiaceae > Parasynechococcus. Next base: position 19,887 of record NHIA01000018.1, on the reverse strand, counting down.
ATCACCGGCGCGTTCTTTGCCATCTGATCGGAGAAACCGCGTCGCAACANACCCTGGGACGACGCCTGAATCAGGAGATCCAGTCCCGTCATGATCCGGACGCATGGGCTGCCNATGGTGGGGTGGACACCGANATTGATCTGATGGTGGATCGCCTGCACGACATCACATCGGATTGACGCCCCTTAGATCCTGCAGCTCGGCAGGCTTCTGAATGAAAATGGATGTCGGGAAGGGCAGCACAATTTTCTCTCTCTCAACGTAAGCGAGAAGATCATTATTAATCCGATCAACAGCCTTCAGAAAGGCACCATAGGTGGGGTGAAATGACCGAAAATCAAAAACAAAGTCATAGCTGTAATCGGAAATCTTCAGGAGCTCGCAGCTGCCGAACGTGACCTGCTCGTCCAAGCAAACAATTTGCTTCAGCTGCTCAGGAATCCTTCGACGAACAGCTTCTGGAGTTTGATAGGCCACTCGCAGAACGATACGAGACATCAAGACCTGCGCGATGATTTGCTTGAACCTCACGAACATTGCTCTGCGCATCTCGAGATAGGCAGTCCACGACGTGACATCAGCGTAACCAAATCCAATAATGGTNAGCTCGTCGCCCTTGGCCTGCTCAATATTGACCCTTTCATTAATCAGATCATCCAATCCTTCAAGATAAAGATTAATAAAAAAGAGAAGCTGATTTACTTGAGCCGAGGTCAACGCAACACTGACGGGAACACGAACCTCGATGCCCTGGCGGTGCTCATTGTTCACGAGCAGTTGACGATCTGAATAATTAACAATAATCGAATCGTCCGCCACGGAGTTCGGTATCGCAACCGTACTGGTGGCTGTTTGAATTTCGATAGAACGTAAACCTATTTTAGTGACATACCCCAAATACTCACCAACTCTGCAGAACTCACCAACCCGCAGGGGTCGGTCGGTCTGAATCGAAAAACCCGAAAACAGATTACTAAGCAATTTGGATGCACCCAAGGCAATGGCCAAGCCCGGAACGGAAGAAAGTGCGAGCACAAGATTGCCTGGCAATCCGAGCTGAATCAACATCCGATAGATCAGGAAAAGCGCCACGATTCCCGACAAGGCTCGGCAAACCGGCTGAACACGACTGCCCCAGCGCTTTAATTTGATCGACGAATGACTGCCGCGGAGTCGCAGCATGGCTTCAGCCACCGCCTTGCCAAGAGCTTCGAAAAGGTAAAAGGCGAAAGTGCAGGCAAACAAATACCAAGCCACATAAAAGAAATAGGTGGCAACAACCAATGGCGTGCCAGTGAAGTTGAGATAATCATCAACAAAAACCTTGGAGATCGTCGTTAGCGGAAGGATTGGCAACACGCACAACACACGACTCCACGCAATTCGATCTTCATTCCAAACATCGTCGAGTCGCTCTTGAGCGGAAACCGCCACCAAAACGGCCGCTTGATGCACATGACTTGTGACCAAACGCGAGACCAACAAGAAGACAAAAAATGCATAAAGAACGAACGTCAATGTTGCAAACAAAAGCTGGAATGATGTCTGCCCTGCAACAACATCAACTTCGATCAGCTCGTGGACCCAGCTCGGCAAATTCAGATACCACTTCGGCGGCACGAGATGCCATGGAGTCCTGATGAAATTGCGATAGAAATCTGGAGTTGCAAAGGGAACACCTTGCAACTTTTCAGCATCTGGTTCAATTTCCTGATACATCTTTGCAGCCCCTGCAACAGTGCTCGCGCTGAAATACCAGTCTGTTCCTTCCTGCTCAGCTCCACTCGCAAGAATGATTCCAGTCCTGGGCAATCGCCAGGTCAACTCATCGCGATTCTCCAGCCCCTGATTCATCAAGAGCACGCTCTGCTCATCCGGGATCACGATGGGNCGACGACTACTGGAGAACACATAATCCAAAACTAATTTCAATTGAATCGCCGCTTCGTCGACCAAATCCTTGCGAACACTTTCTGGAAAATCCGTACCGTTCAGCGCCTTGATGGCGAGCCCAAACAGAACATCAACATTGTGGATACGCTCCTTCATCTCAGGGGTCCAGCCAAACCCTGGATCCTGTTTGGCGTCGCGTCGGATCGACTCAATCTCAGACCCCACACTTGCCATCACGGCATAGAAATTCAGCAGGGTCTCTTTTGGCGCACGGTCCTCAACATGCCCAATGGGCGAGTCATCCCAGTAGAGGGCAAGACGCTGGAGTTCGGCGTAAAAGGGCTGGTCCTGAATTTTGATAATCGGCCTTAAAACCGATTCTTCGATCCCAGTGATCGCAGTGGTTTCAACTTCAGGCTGTTCGACTGTTTCAACGACCTTCGATGGCTGCTGATCCATTCCATCGGGCAGCTCTTGAATAAGATCCGCCTTGGGCTGAACGGGTTGATCCTGCGCGGAGCTATCGAATGCGAGGCCCAGCGTGACAACGGTGCTGAGAAGCAAGGCAGCGCAAAAACAAAGAACGCGTTGCAAGGCAGTCGTCACCGTCTGAATCCTGGGATCGGCCGGATTGTCCCAGAGAAACACCAACAGAATGGGACGCGTTCATGGTTTCAAAGCCCGATGGTCACCCTGCTCACGGCCGATCAGCGCCAACAGCTCGCCCAACAACGGCCGCTCTGGACCCTGACTGCGGAGCGGATGACGCGCCAGCTCGTGTTCCGCGATTTCGTTGAAGCCTTCGGGTTCATGAGCCAGGTGGCCCTGCTGGCGGAAACGCGCGGCCACCATCCGAACTGGAGCAACGTCTACAACCGCGTCTCGATCGAGCTGACCACGCACGATCTCGGCGGGCTCAGCGAGCTCGACGCCGATTTGGCCACCGCCATCGATGCGCTGCTGTCAGCATGAGTGAAGAGGGATCTGTCGCATGACCACTGCTCCAACCGCCGCCGGCGTTCCCGTCACCATCCTCAGCGGCTTTCTCGGCGCAGGGAAGACCACGCTGCTGAACCATATCCTCACCAATCAGAGCGGAGTGAAAACCGCGGTTCTGGTGAATGAATTCGGGGAGATCGGGATCGACAACGATCTGATCGTGTCCACCGGCGAAGAAATGGTGGAGCTCAGCAACGGCTGCATCTGCTGCTCAATCAACGGCGAACTGATGGATTCGGTCGAGCGGATTCTTGAACGCCCGGACCCTCTCGATTACATCGTTGTTGAAACCACGGGCCTGGCCGATCCGCTGCCCGTGGCGATGACCTTCCTCGGCAGTGAGCTGAGGGACCAGACGCGCCTGGACTCGATCATCACCCTGATCGATGCGGAGAATTTTGAACCCAGCCTCCTCGATTCGGAGGTGGGTCGCGCTCAGGTGATCTACGGCGACATCCTGCTGCTGAACAAATGTGATCTCGTGAGCGAGGAACGGCTGGCGCAGGTGGAAGCGGAGTTGCGCGCCGTCAAAAACGATGCACGGATCCTGCGATCGGTGAAGGGTGATGTGCCCCTGGCACTGCTGCTCAGCGTGGGTTTGTTCGAGTCCGACAAAGTGGCCACCCCGATCGAGGACCCCAGCCTCGACCACAGCGACTGCGATCACGACCACGGCCATTGCAGTCATGAGGACGACCACAGCCATGGGCACGACCACAGCCATGGGCACAGCCACAGCCATGACGCCCATCCGGACCATCTCGCCATCGAAGGATTCACGTCCCTCTCCTTCCAGAGTGATGGGCCGTTCTCCCTGCGCAAATTTCAGAACTTCCTCGACAACCAGATGCCCCAGGAAGTGTTTCGGGCCAAGGGGATTCTGTGGTTCAACGAAAGTGAACGTCGCCATGTGTTCCACCTCGCCGGCAAACGCTTCTCCATTGACGACACCGACTGGACCGGTGAACGCAAGAACCAACTGGTGCTGATCGGGCGCGACATTGATCACGCCCTGCTTCGCCAGCAACTCGCAGCCTGCGTCGCCAAGGATGCCGGCATCGGGTTTGGTTGATCGAGCGCTAACTGGACGAGCTGACTAAGGTGCAGTCATGCAGAACACCCTGATGGCTGAGCCAATCACCCTTGCCCTGCTCCTGCTGGTGGTGAGCCTGCTCCTGCTTCTGTTGCAGGATTCCGATGACGACAACAGCGGCGGTGGCCTCAGACAGCCGGTTCTCGTTCCCATTCCAGTTCGGGACCAACGGCGCTGACTCGCATCCGCCGATCCAGCACTGACGAATGCCTTCCATCCCTCGCCGCCGGCGGGGGATTTTTTTTGCGGCTTGTGTCGCGGGAGAACGGCCCGCAAAGCCGGGCATCGCTATTGCGTATCATTCGCAAATCTTCCCAACAGCGAATGCCTTTCATTCTCAATAAGGCCNTCACTCTCCGGCTTCCCAGCACTGTGTTCGTCCTGGCAGGCGCGCTNGTGCTGGGCGCCTGCGGCAAGAANCAGCCAGCCGAGATCGGCNTTTATTCCGGGCGGCACTACAACACCGACAAGGAGCTCTACAAACGCTTCACCGAAGAGACCGGGATTCAGGTGAAGCTGTTGGAGGCCAAGGATGATGCCCTGATCGAACGCCTGAACACGGAAGGCGACAACGCACCGGCGGACGTGCTGATCCTGGCCGACNCGGCCCGTCTGGATCGAGCGGCCGACATGAATCTGTTCCAACCCGTGGATTCGGACAGCTTGAACCAGAGCGTCCCCGAGGATCTCCGCGATGGCCAGAACCGCTGGTTCGGCCTGACCCGGCGCCTGCGGGCTCCGATGTTCAACGCTGATCTGATTCAGTCCGATCAGGTGAGCAGCTACGCCGCCCTGGNAGCGCCCGCCCTGAAGGGAAAGCTCTGCCTGCGCAACCGCCGCAGCGTCTACAACCAATCGCTCGTGGCCTTCATGCTCGATGAGATTGGAGAACCCAGAACCGTGAACTGGATCAAGGGGATGGTCTCCAACCTGGCCCAACCGGTGTTCAGCAGCGACACGCCGATGATTCGCNCCGTGGCGCAGGGTCAATGCGGTGTGGCCCTGGCCAACAGCTATTACCTCGGCCGAATGCAGGCGGGTGACAAAGGCGAAGCCGATCAGAGCCTGGGCCAGAAGGTGTCGGTGCGCTGGCCAGATCCCGTGCACGTGAACATCACGGGAGGTGGAGTGACGCGCGTCAGCCGCAATCCCGAAGCCGCCCGTCGCTTTCTTGAATTCCTCAGCTCCAAACAGGCCCAGGGNGGCTACGCCGCCGCNAACCATGAATACCCGCTCAAGGGCATGGGCGAAGACCCCGTGCTCAAGGCCTGGGGACCCTTCACCCAAGCCAAGGTGTCGGCAGCGCGGCTTGGAGAACTCAACGCGCGTGCNGTGGAACTGATGGCAGCGAACGGCTGGGACTGAGGCGACCCGCAACAACACACACAGACCAAGGGTTCAGCCGAGTCCCAGGATTCGATTCATCAAGGACGCCCCATGGATCTCGGTCCGTCCTGTCCGATTCCAGACCGCTCGGGTCACAACCCATCGCACGGGAAGCTTGACCTGACGGCCCAGGAGATCGAGTGGCGTCGATGGGCCGAATGGCAAAAACAGAAACGCGGTCGCCAATTTCTCAAGAGCCTGAACGACGTTCCCTGATCGTCCGAACCGAAACACACGGGAGTGAAATCGCAATGACGCGCCTACTCAGACGTCCAAATCAGGGTTCAACGTGGTTCCAGGCGGAAACACAACACACCTGAAATGCGTTCAGTGTTCAGGGCAGAACCACGGAAAACCCTGTTAAAGGTTCAATCAGCTACAGGAATTTGGTTGCCATTGTTACGCTAATTAAGAGAGATGAAGCGATCTGACTGCACAAATCAAACAGCCATAAGTTGCACGTCAACAGGAACTCACCGATGGCCGAAACATCCAACAACATGCAAATTCCAACACATTTGCAGGGCACCCTTCGCCATCGCCAATATCGCTGGAACAAAAAGGCGGATCTNGCTGTTCGAGCAATGGAAGTGGTCTCCAGGAAAAGGGATGANGTTGCCTTTTTGGGCATCCCAATTGAAGAATCNCTGTCCTAACTCGAAACATCACAGAACGTCGGCNGCAAACGAGCGGATCAAGACCCGTTTTTTCACACCGACATTCGTTCGAGACTTAAACGAAAAAAGGATGCAGCACAACGTGCGCAGCCATTGATACCAAAAAACCGATCAGAATCGCCGGAAACGTAAAACCCATACAGACCACATATCNGTNCTTTNTATCNTATAGGNGGCAANATAGGCTTCTGCACCATAGGCTACATAAATCTTTTTTCAAGTAAAAGTACCCAAAGCACGCCAATTACGCTGCTTAACTCACAACNAAAGCCTTGGTCCATCAAAAAGCACTACAGGTACGGCAGACCGACCTGACCAAGTACCAGATGTAGTGCCATGATGGATAGGTCAAGGGTTGATCAGCCGGGGGTTAAACCCCGGCTTTTTTATCGCCAGAGCTTTGCTTGGCACTCTTCTCTTGACCCGCCGCAGCCATTGCCACTGGGACAACCGTCAACCACCAGGGAGCGGAGTGGTGGGGGCCAGAACCTCAAGAGAGCATGGACAGGACGAAGCGGTAAGCAGCCTGATCAGTCGGCCGGTTGCCAGACCGCATCCTCATCCGTGTCTCGAAGAACCTGTTCGGCCTGCTGCAGGTAGTGGAAGTAGCTCTGCCTGTCTTCCGACTCAGCAGCTTTGTTCATCAGATGCAGATAGTTCAGACGATGCTGGTCGCTCAATANCCTTGGGGGGAGATGTTGAAATTTTTTCCTTCCTATTCCTTTTTTTTGGTAACNAAAGCGACAAAACGCCTTGCGCCTTAATCTTCTGTCAAAACTTTTCTGCGCCAATTCTGGATCGGCGACAAACGCTACTCAACCCGTGCTGCGGGCAAATCTGTAACGACGGATGCTTACTGATTGTTACTAATTTTGCCTTATTAGCTCCTTCACTTATATTTGGGCAACCTTTTATGGAATTGATTGGAATCTGATTCGAAGAAATCACATTGGGTGGTTCAACTGCAATCACACTGGTCAACTCCGATCGATGACAACACGTTCCGCTGGCTCCGCGACAGGCTGAGCGCGCTGGAGCTGCAAGGGATGTGGTCCCAGCGCACCGTNNTGTTCGAAGAATTCTTTCCCAACACGTTCACCAAACCGCAGATCAACAACAACGGTTCGCCCCCCTGACGCGAGNCGCCCCCTGACCAGCCAGAGCAGCANCACCAACAGTCNCCCGCAATTGAGAATCACTCGCAGGTAATGTGGAGTGTGTTCGGCGATGTCTCTTGCGCTTCAGATCCAGCTCTCGGCCGCAACGTCCGTGCTCCACGGCACCCACCCGACCCAGCGGAGGAGCATGAGCCGCCGGTTGCTTGGGATCCTGGCCACGGTGCTGGCGCTTCTGGCCCTGTGGCCTCTGATCCACCTTCTGGGCGAAGGAATGCAGGGGCTGCATCAGGGGTTGGTTCACCTCGGCCCGGACGGTGGTCGCCAGATCCGCGGCACCCTCGCTCTGTTGCTGGGCAGTTCTGTTGGCGGAACGGTGATCGGTACCGCCAATGGCTGGCTGCTGGTCAACTGTCGGTTTCCCGGCCGCCGCTGGCTGCGGATCGCCCAGTTGATCCCTCTGGCCACGCCGGCCTATCTCCTCTCAGCCACCCTGGTGGATCTGGGCAGCCGGCATGGATGGCGCATCCATGGGATGGGTTGGGGCATTGCCGTGATGGCCCTCGCCACTTATCCCTACGTGTTCCTGCTGAGCACAGAGAGTTTCGCCATGAGCGGGCGGCGACAGCTGGAGGCCTGCAGAAGCATGGGTGTCGGCCCNTGGTCGGCCTTCCGGCGTGTTGCCCTGCCCATCGCCATGCCGGCCATCGGTGCAGGCATTGCCCTGATGGGCATGGAGATCGTGAACGAACTCGGGGCCGTTCAGCTGCTGGGCATTCCCAGCCTCTCGGCGGGCATCCTCGAAGCCTGGCAATCCGACCGTGACCCTGCCGGCGCCATCAGCCTGGCCCTGATCACCCTGGCGATCGTGCTGTTGCTGGTGGTGGGGGAACGCCGGCTGCGCCGGCGCAGCCGACGCTGGAGTGATGGCGTGGCTGGAGGCGATGCCACCGCCTGGCCGCTGCAGGGATCCAGAGCCCTGGCAGCCCAGCTGATGGCCTTGGTTCCACCGGTGTTGAGCCTGGGCACCCCCCTGCTGTGGGCCTGCACCAACCTCGATCAGCTGGGACGCAGCTTCCAGGACGATCTGATGGCCCTCAGCCTGCGCTCGCTGCTGCTGGCCCTGACGGCCGCCACCCTGGCTCTGCTGGCGGCCCTGGTTCTGTCCATCGCCAAGCGCTGGAGCCAGGCCTANTGGTTGCGCAGCCTCACCTTCCTGGCGGGCATGGGCTACGCCATTCCGGGCACCGTGCTCGCGCTCGCCCTGCTGATGGCGGGTGCTCCATGGCAGTTGGCCCCCTTGCTTCTGCTGCTNTGGGGCTACAGCGATCGCTTCCTGGCTGTGGCCAAAGGCGGCCTTGATGCNGCGCTTGAACGCATCAGCCCCAACCTGGATGAGGCAGCTACCGGCCTGGGATTCAGCTGGCGGCAGGTGCTGCGCCGGGTGCATCTGCCCCTGCTCCGCGGACCGATCACCGTTGGCCTGCTCCTGGTCTTTGTCGACACCGTGAAGGAGCTGCCGCTCACCTTCGCCCTNCGCCCGTTCGATTTCGACACGCTTTCAGTGCGGGTGTATCAGTACGCCAGCGACGAACGGTTGGCTGAAGCACTGCTGCCAGCCCTGATGATCCTGGCCCTTGGCCTNGTTGCAGCGATGGCGCTGGTGCCCAGCCTCGATCAGGCGTCCAGGAGGGCCTGACCGCTCTGGCGTCGAATCGCCACCACTCCAGGCCGGGGCGGACGTCCCGGGGCCTGTGCCGGCCAGTTGGATCCAAGCGGGACCCTGCGCAATTGCTGGAAGGCCGCACCATCACGGTCCACCAGATCGTGCGCCTGAAATTCCTCATTTCCCTTGGAGCGGGTCCCGTGAACCTCCCCGGGATGCTGAACCGCCAGGAACAGCGTCGCTTCCGCCTGATCCAGGCAGACCCCCGTCACCTCNCATTCCATNGGGCCAGTGGCGAAGCAGGCCGCTGTTTCATCCCCACTCCCCGCTCGGGGCACGAACCAGCAGCTGTTGTTGCCGAACACATCCCCACCGGAGGATTTCATCGAGCGATCGGTCACGATCCAGAGGTTGCCCTTGCTGTCCAGCGCCACATTGTCCGGATTGGCAAAGCCGAGCCCACCAGCCCAGGGGGTGCCACCGGTGACCGCCATGCGCCAGGTGAAACCGTTCGCTCCCGCATCAGTCAGGCGCATCACCCAGCCATTGGGCCAGCTGCTCTGACCATCCGGGCCCCGGAACACGGCAGGATCGGCACCGCCCGTGCTGCCCGGCGAGCCTGAGGTGAATGCAATCAGCAGGTCACCACTGATCGGATCGATCTTGGTGTCCTCCGGACGGGCGGTTGGGGTGGCGCCGATGGCACTGGCGGCCAGATGCGCATCAACCAAAATCGCGCCCTGGAGGGCCTCGCCCTCGCCGCGATAGAGGTCTGCCAGGGTGGCAAAGCGCTGGCGGTAGGCCTCCACAGCAACATCCTCGCGAAACAGTTCGGCCCCAGCCTGGAGCCGATCGCTGTGGGGCAGCTCCACCGGACAACCCAGATCCGCGTCGCTGAAGCGACTGGGCAGGAAGGGATCGACCGGGGTCTCCGGGGTGACCGCCAACCAGGAGCCGCTGCCATCAGCGTTGAANCGGGCCACTTGCAGTTGACCGGTCTCGAACAGGCGGGAATTGGCGGGATCGCGCACATCCTTCACCGTGTCGGCACTGACGAAGCGGTAGAGATGGCCGCCNCGTCGGTCACAACCGGAATACACNTGTAGGGGACGACCGGCTTCCGCNCGAACCGCCACCGCCTCGTGCCGGAAACGGCCGAGGGCTGTGTGTTTGACCACGGGTTGATCCGGTGCGGTCGGATCCACCTCCACCATCCATCCGTATTTGTTGCCCGCCAAGCCGTAGACATTGCCGAGGCCACCCAGCTTTCCGTCGCGGCAGACGAAGGGGCGCTCGGATGGCGCAGCCGAACTTCCATCGGCATGGACCGGTTCCGGCACCTGAGACTGGAAGTTCTCCTCGGCACTGAGAACCGTGCCCCAAGGGGTGGTGCCACCACCACAGTTGGCGAATGTGCCGATGATCTCCGCCCCCAGGCCATCGTCGTAGCCCTGACGATCAGCCGCGGTGAACACNGCCTGGGCCGGTCCGCTGCTGCGCAGACGTTGGGATGGATCATCCAGGCCTGTGATGCCAGTGATGCGGCGGTCCTGCAGAGCGTTGGCACGAATCCAGTTGCCCTGGCCATCCCGCTGGAGCGACATCACACCGATGCCGAGATCCGTCATCGCCTCATCCGCCACGGCACGGATCTGGGTCCGACGGGGATCATCCGCAGCCAGCTCCGTGCAATCGATCACGCCATCCAGCGGCTGCAATGCNGCCACGAGNGGGGCGTAGGGCAGGGCGCGGCCCACCACCTCCTGGAATCCCTCAACCCAGGGGACTGGGCTGATGTACTCGAAATTGACCGACATCGAGGCCCGCGTCGCGTCCTGCTGCACGAAGCCGAGGTGATCGTTGTTGAAGCCGAAGCGGCTGGTGCCGAGGCGGTCTCCCCAGGCCGCCAGAAGGTCGGAGTGGAACCCCTCCGGCACGGTCAGTCTGTCCTCGAGCGCCAGTTCCCGGTAGGTGCTCTGTTGCTGGCTGGCCGTGAGNCCGTCGCTGTTCACCGGCAGCGGCACCCGAACCGGCTGAAAGGGAACGACTGCAGCAGCTGCCTGCCCNCCCTTCGGNAGNGAACATCCGGACAAGCCTTTGGCCGTCAGAACGCTGACGCCACCGAGGCCCAGCAAGGACAGCACGGAACGTCGACGCATGGTCAGGACCTCAATCGGTGCAGGAAGCGACGCGGCGCGGACTAATCACCGCAATCCAGCTTGACTGAAGCGGATTGAAGTTGTCGTCGCTTGCCAACACAAGCGTTGGTCGTCCATCCAACAAGCGAGGACCCAGCGCCAGGGCCTCCCAGTTGTCGGGTGGAAGACCGGTGTTCAGCAGATCCCAGCCGATGATCGGCTGGACCGGAGGCGCCTTGGCCGACGGGAGNGGGAACAGCTGCAACCGGGCCGTCCAGGTCAACGGTGGTTCAAACCCNCGGCGCAGCCCCAGCAGCTGCTGGCGTCGGGGCAGGGCCAGCAGGTCGGTGAGTCCGTCATGGGGGCCGAAAGGGCCAGGATCCAGGGCGCCGGCGGCACGGAAGGACTGGCCTGACGTGAACCGGGCCAGGGCAGCCCCGCCGNCGGATCCGTCCTGAAGCAGGGGTGCTTCCGCCGCCAGCATCAGCCCATCCGGTCCGAATGCCGTCAAGGATTCAGGGCCCTTGTTGGGGCGCAGACCCTGACCCGGCCGTTCCAGCCAGGCGGCAGGGAGGGNAAGCTCCTTCAGCTGCCGGCCACTGCGCAGATCGATCCGCAGCAAGCGCGCCCGGCGGTCCGGCGTGCGGCGTCCCTCACTGGCGATCCAGGCCTGATGGCCCTGCACCACCAGCCCCTCCCCGTCAAAACCATGCGGCAGNGGCTGCCCCTCAACGTCGCGCAGCAGCAACCGACGGCCGGGCCGCAGGCTGGTGCGTCGCCCGGCCAGCAGATCAGCCAAACCACCCCAGGGGACCAGATGGCCGACCGGTGCATCGCTGAGCAACCAGAGGCGATCCTGTTTGGGCTGATAGGCCGCCGCCGAGAAGCCACCGAGGGGCTGACCATCGTCCAGCTCCCGCGGCAGCGCGATCGTCTGAACCAAGTCCCAGCCGGCCTCGAGCGGGCANGGCATCGGCAGATCCATGGTGATCACGCGTTCGGCCGCAACCGTTGCATCAGGGACTGATCAGCGGCAAGCACAGCCGCAGCCAGCAGATCCGCCAAGGTGGAGATCACCCGGTAGCTCAGCACCACCGCCAACAGGGCCGGCTCATCCACGCTGCTGCCNAGACGCAGCAGCAGGGTGGCTTCAAACACCCCCAANCCCCCTGGCGCCCCAGGGACCACCAGGCCAACGGCATAGGCCATGGCAAAGGCCGCCAGCCAGAGCGGCAGNGCTGGGGGGATCAGATCAAAGGCCAGCAGGCAGCAGGCNAAGCCGGCNAACCGGATCAACACAAACGCCAGTTGCGCCGCCAGGGGGATCCAGGGGCAACCGTCCCGTCCGCTGCCCAGNGCCTGCAGCTCACCGCCTGCCTCGGTTTGCAGCTGCGCCGCTTTGCTGCGTTCCAGCCGCCGCAGGATCGGCTCCCGCCAGCGGGGCAGCAACAGCAGCAGTGCCGGCAGCGGTGCCAGGAGCAGCAGGCCGTTCTGCCATCCCCCGGCCACCAGCAGCAACGCTGAGGCCGCAACGATCAGCAGCGGATCCAGGATCACCCCCGCGAGGGCCGTGCCGCCTCCGATGGCCGGCCGCAGCATCCGGATCCGTTCCACCAGATGCCAGATCCCACCAGGGATGTACTTGAGCAGGTTGCTGCGCACAAACAGGGGCACCAGGGCCACCCCCTGCGGGCGATGCCCCATCCATTCCAGAACAAGGCTCCAGGCCAGACCATTGATCAGGATGCTGAGCCAGGTGAATCCGACCCCCAGCAGCAGCAACCACCAGCCGCTGGCATCAAGCCGCAGCTGTCCCAGCTTCTCCCCCTGATGCACCAGCGCAACGGTGATGAAGGCCAGGCTGGCCAGGGTGATCCAGGCCTTGGGCTTGAGCAGCGGGGTCAGGAGCGGCTTCAACCGCGGATGGATCACCACGTCCAGGACTCCTCGGTTTCAAAGGGTGCCGTCTCCGCCGCCGCCCGCAGTGCCGCCAGGGAACAGCCGCTTTCGAGGCTGAGGCGCTGGAGGTCATCCGCCTCCGGCTTCACGGTGCAGCGGCCATCCGGCCGCTGCACCTGCTTGACCTGCAGACGCCCCCAGGGCGTTTCAACCGTCCCGCCACGCCGGGGCAGCAACCAGCGGCCCTGCTGCCGTTCACGCAGCCCAATGCTCGTTCCCGCTGCAAACCAGATNTGGCGCAGGGCGTCGGCCTGATCGGTGGGGGCCAGCGCCGTCAGNGCAACACCACTGCGGCCCTTTTTCATCTGCAGGGCATGGCTGGCCACATCCAAGGCACCGGCCTGCCGCAGTTGCCCCGCCAGCAGGGCGATGTCCTCTGCAGACGCGTCATCGATCCAGGCCTCCTGAACCACCAGCGGTTGCCAGCGTGGTTCCGGCTCCCCTGGGCCGGATGACTGCATCAGCAGCAGCCGCACCAGGTTGGGTCGATCAAGGCTGCGATGCCCNAGACCGATGCCGATGGCGGAGGCNGTGAACAGGGGGGGCGGCGTGAAGGTCTGGGCCAGCACCGCCACCAGCGCCAGGCCCGTCGGGGTCGTGAGTTCGCCCTCCGGCAGGGATGGCTCGTGCCGCATCGGCAGCTGATGGGCCCGCGCCAGCTCCAGCACCGCCGGAACCGGAACGGGCAGGCGGCCGTGGGCGGTCTGCACACTGCCGCGGCCGGCCGGTGGTGGCGCACAGCTGATCCGCTGGGGAGCGAGGTGATCCACCGCCGCACACACGCCCACCACATCCACGAGGGCGTCGATCGCCCCCACCTCATGGAAATGGACGGCCTCAGGAGTGCAGCCGTGCACGGTGGCCTCCGCTTCCGCCAGGGCGGTGAACACCGCCAGCACCGTCTGCCGGAGGTTCGGGTGCAACGTGGACTGCTGGATCCGCGCCTGGATTTNGCCCCAGTGCCTGTGCGGCGGATCCGACTCCATGCCGGTCACCGTGAGCCGGCGCCCCCGCAATCCACCACTGCGCTCCTCGCGCAGATCCAGCCGCACCAGTCCGGCCAGGCCGATCTGGGCCAGGGACGCCTCAACCACCGCCATCGGAACGCCGAGATCCAGCAGTGCCGCCAGAAGCATGTCGCCGGCCAACCCGGTCGGGCAGTCGATATGAAGGGCGGTTGCTGGCGCTGAAACCGTCATCGACCAAGGCGTGGCGCCGTGGTGAGAAGGGTGTCGACCTGACTCTCCAGCATCTGGCGATCGCGACGCAGCTGCTGTTCAATTTCCCGCCGGGCACGACGCTGCTCGCGCTGGGCTGTGGTCACGTCATGGCCGGACAGTCCCCAGAGCCTGCCGAGCAGCGCACGGTCATCCGCCCCGCCGCGGGCCTGGCCATAAACAACGGTTTCCGCTGCAATCCCGGCCTGCAGCACCCGACTCCAGCGACGCAGATCCTCCAACGGCATGCGCACGCTCTCAGGCACCGTGAATTCCGTGGCACCGCTACTGCGCAGTCCGGCCTGAAGGCAGGCGAGCGTGCCCACCAGCACCCGTTGCACCGGCAGCTGCTCCTGCTCGGCGATCAGCAGGTGCCCGGCTTCGTGAACGGCGATCCGGCGCAGGCGCGCCTGACCGCCCGGCAANGCCTCCGCGAGCACATGACCACCCATTCCCTGCCAGGTGGCGGCATCGACACTCAGGGCCACGAGGCCACCACCGACCACAACCACGATCCAGGCCGGAGACACTCCCACAGCAGGTCCGAAGGCGCCGAAAGCCGTCGCCGCAGCGACCACAAGACCGGCTCGAAGTGTTCCGGTTGAGCCCTGTCCGGCCTCGGCCATCAGCCGCGACTGCGGGCGGGGGTACGGCCACGGCCACCGCGGGATTTCCCGCCGCGGGTGGGCATCGGCGCGATCACCTCGTGGGATTCCAGCTGCAAAGCCTGGCCTTGTCGGCGCACATCCAGGCTGACGAAGTGGCGCAGATGCTCGAGGGGAAGCTCGCCTTTGATCTGCAATTTGAACGGCAGCGGTCGGCTGCCATCTCCCCGGGGTTGCTGCCGCACCTTCACCACCAATTCCCCGGTTTCGGGCTTGGTGAAGATCAGCTCACCACGGATCGAGAAATAATCATCCCCCTCCGGAAGGGTGTCGACGGCGTCGGCCTGATCCGGTGAAAGGGTGCTGGGCTCCCAGACGCCGGCAATCTGCAGATGCAGATGTTCGGTTTCACGGCAACGCGGATACACAACCCACAAGTGGGGCTGGTCCATGGCCAGATGACGGCGCATGAGCGTGAGCACGCGGCCGAGCACGACGGTCTCGACTTCCGCGCCACCGGCGTCCACCAGCATCCCNCGCGTCAGTTGTTCATCGTCGGTCGGCTTGTAAGTCCCGCGAACAATGCCGATGGCCCGGTATTGCAGCGGTTCGGTGACCGGGGGAATCGGGTGNTCGCGCATTGATGACGGTGCTGAGCAATTCAAAAGCCCTTGTGATGACTGTAGCCAGGACCAGTCGCACCCCTCAGAATGGCGCCAACGACTGACCGTGGATGCTGCGAGCACGCCGGAGTCTGTTGCTGATNACAGCGCTTGCGGCGGCAGGGTTGGCCGGCTGGATCGCGGCGTTTTCTCTGGCGCCCCAGACCTCGGCGCGGGGCAGNCGTGCGGTGGTGGATCGGGAGGTGAGCCAACTGCTGGAGCAGCTGAAGCAGGGGAATCTCGATGGGCAAGAACGGCAGCAGCTGCTGGAACGGCTGTTGTTGCTGGGCCGCTACTCNGAAGCCGTGCTGGTGCTGCAACCCTGGCTGGACCAGCAGCCCGGTTCGCTGNCGTTACGGCTGCTGATGGCGGATCTGCTGCGTCTGACTGGCGACAGCGCCGAAGCGACCCGGGANNTGGACCAACTGCTGCGTCTGCATCCCAACAACCCCGANGTGCTGCAGCTGCAGGTGCTGGTGGACCTGCAGGAGGGACGGGCCAATGCGGCGATCAAGCGCCTGTCCGGTCAANTTTCAGCCCGCGCCAAAGGGCAGCGGCTCGAACTGGGCCTGTTGCTGGCCGATCTGCAACGGCAGGGCGGCCAGACCNAAGCAGCCGCTGCTCTGTACATGCAGCTGGCCGCNGAAGCGCCNAAGGATGCCCNGCCCCTGCTGGCCCTNGCGATGCTGCGCCAGGAACAGGGACGGGGCAAGGAGGTGCAGGCCCTGTTGNNGGAGGCAAGGGAGCGGCGGGGACAGGGCGACCGGCCGGATTCCCTGATTGATGAGCTGGCCTCGAGCTGGGGGCTGAGGGCCGCCAGAATCAGGGCTGAGACAACGGTGGGTCCTTCTTCTGATAAGCCTTGAGGGCGGCATCGATGGCATCGGACGGCGGTGTGGCGTCATCCATCGCACCGGCCTGCTGAATCCGATTGATCAGATCCATCGGNTTGGTGGCATCGAGGATGGTGCCGGAATCACCGGGGTTGGTGCCGTAGATCTCCCGTTCCTCGCGGTTCTGATAGCCGGCNTNCACCTGCGCNTGGGCCGGAATGGCTGAAGCGACGACGGCAGTGATCACGATGAGCAGAGGTGCCGTGAATCGGGTCAGCATCGTCCGGTATTGGTTGGGCAGATGCTAAGCGTCTCAACCTGACGACTAACAACTGTGCAGATCGCCACATGGAACGTGAACTCCGTGCGGACGCGACTGGATCAGGTGCTGGCNTGGCTTGAACAGGAGCGACCGGATCTCCTCTGCCTGCAGGAAACCAANGTGGACGATCCGCTGTTCCCCCTGGAGGCCTTCGAGACGGCCGGCTGGCGGGTGAGCATTCACGGGCAGAAGGCGTACAACGGGGTCGCCCTGGTGAGCCGGGAGCCACTGGAGGATGTGCGCTGCGGTTTTGTCGGCGAGCTGCCCGACGATGCAGAGGCCCAGCAGCTGGGGGAACAGAAACGGGTGATCAGCGCCCTGCTGGATGGCGTTCGGGTGCTCAACCTTTACGTGCCCAACGGTTCCAGCCTCAAGTCAGANAAGTACCCCTACAAACTGGCCTGGCTGGCCTGCCTGAAGCGTTACCTCTCAGCCCAGGCNGAACGTGGGGAACCGCTGTGCATGGTGGGGGACTTCAACATCGCCCCAGAAGCCCGCGACATCCACGACCCGGAGCGACTCNCCGGCGGCATCATGGCCAGCGATGCCGAACGGGACGCCTTGTCCGCCGTTCTCAACGGGCNCCTCCAGGACGTGTTCCGCGTGTTCGAACCCGATGCCGGGCACTGGAGCTGGTGGGACTACCGCACCGGAGCCTGGGACCGGGATCGGGGCTGGCGCATCGACCACATNTATCTGTGCGATGAACTGCTGGGACTGGCCCGAAGCTGTGTGATCCACAAGCGCGTGCGGGGCAACGAGCAACCCAGCGACCACGTCCCCGTGAGCGTTGATCTGGACTGGCCGCCTGCTGAGGAGGACAGCGAGGACGATCTGCTGTTCTGACCTACCGCTCCGAACAGCCTCCCGTTCGGAACAGCCTTCCGATCGGAACAGCCTCCGCTCAGAACAGCTCAACGCCCGCTGGCAAGGTGACCGCGCGTTTGGTGGATTCGCCACAGGTTCGGGGCGTGGGNAGCACCTTGCCCGGATTGGCACGGTTCTCCGGATCGAAGGCCCGGCGCAGCAGGCCCATCGTTTCCAGATCCTCCGGCTCGAACATCCAATCGAGATAACAGCGCTTGTCGGCACCAACGCCGTGCTCACCGCTGATGCTCCCGCCCGCATCCAGACAGACCCGCAGAATCGCCGCACCGAGGTCCTTGACCCGTTGCTCTGCATCGGGCTCAGCAGAGGAATACAGGATCAGGGGGTGGAGGTTGCCGTCACCNGCATGNAACANNTTGGCGACGGGNAGNNCGTGCTCCTCGACTNANNCNNTCGATGGNCGNCAACACNCNGGGCAGACNGCTNCGGGGAACAACGCCGTCCTGNACGTAGTAGGTGGGCGTGATTTTTCCCACCGCTGAAAACGCGGACTTGCGTCCCTTCCACAGCACCGCGCATTCCGTGAGGTTCTCCGCCCGTCGCAGGTTCCTGGCTCCGGCCTTCAGGCACAACTCCTCGGCACGGCCCGCAGAGGCCTGGACCTCCGCCGTCTGCCCGTCCAGCTCGATCAACAGCACGGCCGCCGCATCACGCGGGTACTCGTCGTACCCGAAGAAGTCATTGACGGCGTTGATGGTGACGTTGTCCATAATTTCCATCCCGGATGGCAACAGTCCGGCGGCGGTGACGGAGCACACCGCTTCACCCGCCGCTTCCATCGAGGGGAAATCAGCCAACAGCACGTTCACGCATTCCGGTGCCCGCAGCAGCCGCAGGGTGATGGCCGTGGCGATGCCGAGGGTCCCTTCGCTGCCGATGAAGGCCCCACGCAGATCCAGCTCAGGGGATTCGCACAGACCATTGCCCAGCCGGGTCACCGAGCCATCCGGCAGCACCACTTCCAGTCCCAGCACGTGGTTGCTGGTGACGCCGTACTTGAGGCAGTGAACGCCGCCGGAGTTCTCCGCCACATTGCCGCCGATGCTGCAGACCACCTGACTCGAGGGGTCTGGGGCGTAATAGAAGCCATCACCCGCCACAGCCCGGGTGACCCAGCTGTTGATCACGCCCGGCTGAACCGTGACGCGCTGGTTGGCCAGATCCACCTCGATGATTTGCCGCATGCGGCTGGTCACCACCAGCAAGGCCTCCTGATCCACCAGGGCACCACCGGACAGGCCCGTGCCGCTGCCGCGGGCCACGAACGGCACCCCATGGGACTGACAGCAACTCAGCACAGCAGCCACCTGATCGGTGGTTTCCGGCAGCACCGCGAGGGGGGGGCAGTGGCGTTCCAGGGTCAATCCGTCACAGTCGTAACTCAGCAACTCCTGACGCTTCGCCACCACACCACGCGCAGGGAGATGCCGGCGCAGATCCCGCTCCAGCGCTGACCAGTCGTGGGGCACAAACCACCTGCAAATCATCTCAGGCTAAGGACCGGAAGCGGCCCGACCGACGCGATTGAGACACACTTCAGACAGATCTGGGCCTTCCTGGGTCAGGATGTTCCCCGGTTTGTATCAGCCTCTTGGCTTCGGTTTCTGTGACAACACCCCCGTTGAACACCAGCCGTTCCCAGGCCCTCTTCAGCGCAGCACAGGGTCTGATGCCCGGTGGCGTGAGCTCTCCTGTGCGTGCGTTCAAGTCCGTCGGCGGCCAGCCGATCGTGTTCGACCGGGTCAAAGGTCCCTATGCGTGGGACGTGGATGGCAACAAATACATCGACTACATCGGCAGCTGGGGGCCAGCCATCTGCGGCCATGCCCACCCTGAGGTGATCAGCGCTCTGCAGGAAGCGATCGAGAAGG
The DNA here is from genome assembly GCA_002170825.1 of Cyanobacteria bacterium TMED177. Lineage (GTDB taxonomy): Bacteria > Cyanobacteriota > Cyanobacteriia > PCC-6307 > Cyanobiaceae > Parasynechococcus. The sequence goes on along the minus strand of NHIA01000018.1, from coordinate 563 downwards.
GCACCAGCTTCGGCGCCCCCTGTGCCCTGGAGAACACGCTGGCGGAGATGGTGATCGACGCCGTCCCCAGCGTGGAGATGGTGCGCTTCGTCAACAGCGGCACCGAAGCCTGCATGGCGGTGCTGCGCCTGATGCGCGCTTTCACCGGCCGCGACAAGGTGATCAAGTTCGAAGGCTGCTACCACGGCCATGCGGACATGTTCCTGGTGAAGGCCGGATCGGGTGTGGCCACCCTCGGCCTGCCCGATTCCCCCGGTGTGCCCCGCAGCACAACCGCCAACACCCTCACGGCGCCATACAACGATCTGGAAGCGGTGAAGGCGCTGTTCGCGGAGAACCCGAATGCGATCTCCGGTGTGATCCTGGAGCCGATTGTCGGCAACGCCGGCTTCATCCAGCCGGAGCCTGGATTCCTCGAAGGCCTGCGGGAACTCACCACCGAACATGGCGCCCTGCTGGTGTTTGACGAGGTGATGACCGGCTTCCGCATCAGCTACGGCGGTGCCCAGGCCCACTTCGGCGTCACCCCTGACCTCACCACGATGGGCAAGGTGATCGGTGGT
>NHIA01000017.1 GCA_002170825.1 Cyanobacteria bacterium TMED177 | reverse complement strand
CGATAGAGTTGCCCCTATACAGCATTTCCAGTGCTGCGCCTTCGACCACTCGGCCAGCTCTCCACCGGCATGACGTGGGGCAGATGCGAATGTAGCAGGGCGTTTCCGGCGGACCTTTATGGCCCCCAGTCACAGGATCACCATTCATTGGCGCCAGGAGAACCGCACGATCACCCATGACGTTCCCGAGGGTGAGTACATCCTCCACAGCTTTGAACGCCAGGGCGATCCACTGCCGTTTTCATGCCGGAACGGTTGCTGCACCAGCTGCGCTGTACGGGTGCAGAACGGAACCCTGGACCAGCGCGAGGCCATGGGCCTGTCCCACGAGCTTCGCGCGAAGGGCTATGGCCTGTTGTGCGTGGCCCGGGCCGTGGGTCCTTTGGAGGCGGAGACCCAAGACGAAGATGAGGTCTACGAGCTGCAGTTCGGTCGCCATTTCGGACGCGGTTCCGTCAAAGCTGGGCTGCCCCTAGACGAGGAGTGATTGGTGACGGACACCATCTGCACAGCCGCCGCCCACGCAGCCGGGCTCAGCTCGGACGACCTGCACTCACTGGCGTCCATCGCGCGTCAAACAGCCGAAATGGGCGGCGCAGAACTGATGCGCCATTACGGACGCCTGAATTCCGTGGTGAGCAAAGGCCGCATTGGGGATCTTGTGACCAATGCAGATCTCGCTGCGGAGCAGGTGGTTCTGCAGGAGCTCACCCGAGCAACACCTGACATCGCGGTGCTGGCCGANGAGAGCGGGGCCGANGGCGAACAGAACGGACTGCGCTGGTGCATCGATCCCCTCGATGGAACCACCAACTTCACCCATGGCTACCCGTTGTTCGCCACTTCAATCGGACTCACCTTCCAACAACGACCGGTGCTCGGGGCCATCGCTGTGCCCTTTCTCAAGGAGACCTACTGGGGGGCACCTGGACTCGGAGTCCACTGCAACGACAGCCCCATCCAAGTGAGCAGCTGCGAACGTCTTGAGGACTCCTTGCTGGTGACCGGTTTTGCNTACGANCGCCACACACGCCTGGACAACAACTACGCACAGTTCTGTTGGTTCACGCACCGCACCCGCGGGGTGCGTCGTGGGGGAGCGGCAGCCGTGGATCTGGCATTCGTGGCCGCAGGACGGCAGGANGGCTACTGGGAACGGGGCCTGGCTCCCTGGGATCTGGCAGCGGGCGTGGCCCTGGTTGAACTCGCCGGCGGAACAATCAGCGGCTACGGCGGCGAGACATTTGATTTGGGCAGCGGTCGCNTCGTGGCCTCCGGCCCAGCCCTGCATCCTCAGATCGTGGAGGTGTTGAACCAGGTTCAACCGCTTCCCGGCGAGGCCTTTGGAGCGCCGGAGGTCACGGCCATGGGATCCTGAGGCAACGCCGAGACATCCNGAGATGGCGCTGCAACCCGCNGCTGGCGCAAGGGATCTGAATCCACGTCAGGTGGAAACCAACCGGAAGCTGAGTGAGCGTCTCGCTTCGGTCTTCCGCCTCTGGGGCTACGACGAGGTTTCTCCACCCCGGGTGGAACGCATGGACACCTTGATGGCGGGAGGGGCGATCGCCAGCAACGACATCGTTCGTCTGGTGGCCGACGAGCCCCTGGGACTGCGGCCGGAGATGACCGCATCGATCGCCAGGGCGGCCTGCACTCGCTTGGCTTCGCGGCCGCGACCATTGCGACTCTGGGCATCCGGAACGGTGTTTCAGTCGCGGGCTGCAGACGAGGGCGGCCAGTGCATTGAAGAGAACCTTCAGTGCGGGGTGGAACTGTTCGGCGTGGAGCCGATTGAGGCCGANATGGAATTGCTCAGCCTGCTGATGGCCGCTGTGAAAGGCCTGGACTTCCGCCCCGAGCACCGGCCACGGCTCCTGATGGGCCACACCGGCCTGATGGATTTGCTGCTGAATCCGGTCCCGGCCGCGGCNCGGGACTCCGTNCGCAGCGCTTTGATCCAATTTGACCGGCTGGCCCTCNGANCAATCGATCTGGAGAAGAATCTCCGCGATCAACTGCTGATGCTTCTGGATTGCCGCGGCACGCCGGAACAGGTGCTCAAACAACTCACCGCCTGCTTCGGTCCCCATGGGCTGTTCGATGACCTGAACCGCCTCTGTGACCAGCTCCAGTCCATGGCAATGGACCAGAGCGTTCGCCTGCAACTGGATCCAACCTTTCAACCGCGCTTTGAGCTGTACACCGGACTGGTGTTCCAACTTGTCTGCGACAGCAGAACGGCACCGGTGGTGATGGCACGGGGCGGACGGTACGACGATCTGGTGCGNCGGTGCGGTGCATCCGCCGATATGGCCTTCGGTGCNGGCTTCAGCCTGGCCATCGACCCGATCCGGGAACTGCTGAGTGAAACGGAGCCAGCACCAGCCATGGCCCCGAAGCTGTTGGTGGCCTTCTCTGATCAGTCAACACTGGAGTCCGCACTGGCGCGCCAGCGTGAGTGGCACGTGCAAGGCCGATGCGCCGTGATCGAACTGCATCCCTTCGCCCATCGAGCNGACGCTGAAGCGATGGCCCACCAACAGGGAGACCTCCAGCTGGATTGGATCGATTCTTAGGATTACCNANGACTGAGTCTTGCAACCATGGCCCACACCATCGTGACCGATGTCTGCGAAGGCATCGCCGACTGTGTGGATGCCTGTCCCGTGGCCTGCATCGACCAGGGAAGCGGCAAAAACAAGAAGGGCACCGACTTTTACTGGATCAACTTCGACACNTGCATCGATTGCGGCATCTGCCTGCAGGTGTGTCCGGTCGAGGGGGCGATTGTGGCGGAAGAGCGTCCGGATCTCCAACGGGCCAGCTGATCGGCGCAGTACGGAGAACCACCACCGGNTGACCTTGAGTCCTCCACCGGGCGGTCCCTATCGTCNNATTTTTCCCGAAGCTCCCATGCCGGTGATGGACGAACAGGGTCAGATTCAGATCCACACCGAGAACATCTTTCCGATCATCAAAAAGGCCGTGTATTCCGGCCACGAGGTGTTCCTGCGCGAACTNGTGAGCAANGGCGTCGATGCCATCAGCAAGCGGCGCATGGCTGCCATGGCCGGCGACTGCAGCGAGGGTGCTGAAGGCCTGATCGGCATTNGCATCGACCGTGAAGNAAAGACGCTCACCATCACCGACAACGGCATCGGCATGANCGCCGAAGAGGTGAAGCGGTACATCAACCAGGTGGCGTTCTCCAGCGCCGAGGACTTCCTCGAGAAGTACAAGCAGGAAGGTGACGCGATCATCGGTCACTTCGGCCTGGGCTTCTATTCCAGCTTCATGGTGGCTGCTCGGGTGGATCTGGTGACCCGCTCCGCTCGACCGGATAGTGATGCCGTCCGTTGGAGCTGCGACGGCTCGCCCAATTTCAGCCTCAGTTCAGCGGAGCGCAATGAGCCGGGAACTGATGTGATCCTCCACCTGATGGAGGAGGAGCTGGAGTATCTCGAGCCCGCTCGGATCCGCACCCTGATCAACACCTACTGCGACTTCATGGCAGTGCCGGTGCAGCTTGAAGGGGAAACCATCAACAAGATGGATGCNCCCTGGCGNAAGAGTGCGCGCGATCTATCCGATCAGGACTACATCGATCTTTACCACTATCTGTATCCGTTCCAGGGCGATCCCCTGCTCTGGGTCCACCTCAACACCGATTACCCCTACAACCTGCAGGGCATCCTGTTCTTCCCCAAGCAAACCGGTCGTGCTGATTGGGAGAAGGGGGAGATCAAGCTGTACTGCAATCAGGTGTTCGTCAGCGANTCGATCAAGGAAGTCGTGCCGCGCTACCTGCTNCCGCTGCGCGGGGTACTCGATTCGCCGGACATTCCGCTGAATGTGAGCAGGAGTGCGTTGCAGACCGATCGCCGCGTTCGCTCGATCGGCAATTTCGTGGCCAAGAAGGTGGCTGATCGNCTGCGCAGTCTCAAATCTGACGATCCATCGGCCTATGCCGATGCATGGGATTCCCTGGCACCGTTCGTGAAGATCGGCGCGATGGAAGATGAGAAGTTTGCCGACCAGGTNGCTGAACTGATTCTGTTCGGGACAACCGCTGCAGCCGCTGAGGGTGATGAAGCTGATCCGATTGCAACGAGCGGCAAGGCNTTCACAACGCTGGAGGGGTACCGCAGCCGACTGAGCTCAGACAACAACAAACGGGTCCTGTACAGCACAGACGATGTGGCTCAGGCTGGGGCGCTGAACCTCTGGACCACCCAGGGAGCGGAGGTGCTGAAACTCGAGACCGTGATCGACACCCAGTTCATCCCTTGGCTCGAACAGCGCCACGAGGAGCTCACCTTCCAGAGAGTGGATGCGGAGCTGGATGACAGCCTGCAGGACAACGATGCCGAAATCGCTGATCAGGACGGCACAACGGACTCCGACCGATTGCGCGATCTGATCAAGGAGGCCCTGGCGAACGACAAGGTGACCGTACGGGTTCAGGCCCTCAAAGCTGAAGCGGCACCACCNGCNATGATTCTGCTNCCGGAGCAGATGCGCCGCCTCAATGACATGGGTGCACTGATGGAGCAACGTCTGCCGGGATTGCCGGACCATCACGTTCTGCTGGTGAACAAGCGTCACCCGTTGGTGGAGGGCCTGGTGAAACTGAAGGCCGGCAGTGTNCTCGTCGGCGAGGGGCANGCCTCACCGACGGAGGCCTTGGCCCAGAACATCGCGCGTCATCTCTACGACATGGCGCGTCTTGGCGTTGGCGGCCTGGAACCGAATGAGTTGACTGGTTTCCAGACCCGTAGCGCCGAGTTGATGGGAGCTCTCATGCAGAGAGGGGTGTGAACCACTTCCTTTGTTAGAGTGNTTGTTTGGATCTGATGTTCAGATCTGAGCAACCTCAAGCAAAGGACGACGACATGTCTCGGGTGTGCCAGCTCACCGGTACTCGCGCCAACAACGGCATGGCTGTGAGCCATTCCCACATCCGCACCAAGAAGCTGCAGCAAGCCAACCTGCAGAACCGGCGTCTGTGGTGGGCCGAGGGCAAGCGTTGGGTGAATCTGCGCGTCTCGACCCGTGCGCTGAAGACAATCCAAAAGAAGGGTCTGGGCGCCTACGCCAAGTCTCTGGGCGTTAACCTGGCCANACTTTGAATTNTTGAATCGTGCGCCGGCGGGATCTGCTTATCCAATCCGGCCTGATCTTGACGTCTCTTTCTCTCCTCCCTTCCAGGGCTTCAGCTCTGGGAGGGATTGTTCTTGAAACAGGCGTCCAGGTGCCGGATTTTGATCTTCCGGGTTCCAGCCGTCTTGAGCCAAAGCGNGAACGCTGGTCGAAGCAAGACATGAAGGGCAGCTGGCTGGCCATTTANTTCTATCCAAGGGATTTCACCGGAGGCTGCACAATCGAAGCCCGTGGATTTGAGACGTTGCACAGTGCCTTCCAGAATGCGGGTGCTGAAGTGATCGGAATCAGTGCAGACAGCGTTGACGACCACGAATCCTTNTGCGAGAGCGAGGGGCTGAGCTTTCCGCTGCTGTCGGATCCCGACGGATCCGTGAGCAAGGCCTACGGCTCTTGGATGGCCCCCTACTCACTCCGCCATACATTCCTGGTTGATCCAGACGGNGTGCTTCGACAACGCTGGGTCGCCGTCCGACCCAACGGCCACGCGCGCGAGGTGTTGGACGCGATCACGAATCTGCAAAACAACACGCCTGTTTGACAGAAACAGGGGGTTCGTGAAAGGGTACCTTACTAGTTAATCTGAAATAAATGTCGCCGAAGGGGAAAAGTCCATTTGTAATTTTGTATCATCGTACTCCTTTCGACGAAAGTACCGATCAAAACGGAAAAAGAATTTGGGTTGACCAGAAGAGCCCCAATGGCATCATCCCAACACTGAGAAATCTGTTTCGAAGTTGCGACGATGGTACCTGGATCGCGTGGAGACGCGTCGAAGATGCCAATAATCGCGATGTNGAAGAGATTGCAATGAGCAATCCTTCACCATTCACACTTTGCAGAATTCCACTCACCGACGAGCAAATATCCAGCTTTTATCACATCACATCGAAGGAATGCTTCTGGCCGATTCTCCACACTTTTCCGACTCACTTCAACGTTAACAATGCCAACTGGGCCATCTTTGAAGAGGTCAATCGCCGCTTTGCCGAAGCCGCGTGCGCCGAAGCTTCTGACGGAGCAACCGTTTGGGTTCATGATTACAATCTTTGGCTTGCGCCTGGTTACATTCGCGCGTTACGACCAGATTTAAAGATCGCCTTTTTTCACCACACACCGTTCCCCAGCAACGATGTGTTCGCGATTCTCCCCTGGCGTGAGCAGATNCTGGAAAGTTTGCTCTGCTGCGATGTGGTCGGTTTTCACATTCCTCGTTACACGGAAAATTTCGCACGCGCCGCAAGCACGCTGGTGGGAGCAGTGCGAGGTCCAAAGATTCCAGTCGACAGCAAGTTCATCACCGTCGGGACAGCCCTCTCGGAAGGCACCGTCACCAGCCATCTGGACCATGGCGGACGCCGGATTCAACTGTTGAGCTCACCTGTGGGGACGTCTCCCGACGTGATCCAGGAACTGTCCTGGAGTTCTGCTGTGGAAAACCATGGAGAATTGATTGTTCAAGACACCAAAAAAGGACGCAAGCTGATTCTCTCCGCCAGCAGAGTTGATTACACCAAAGGCAACGAAGAGCTGCTTTTAGCGTTTGAACGTTTGCTCGAGCGGAGAAAGGATCTGCATGGCGAAGTGGTGCTGATGCTGGCCTGCGTAGCAGCTGCAAGCGGCATGAAAATCTACGAAGACACCCAACGCTCCATTGAGGAATTGGCCGGTCGAATCAATGGTCGCTTCAGCCAGATCGATTGGGTTCCGATTCGCTTCTCCACACGACGCATCCCATACGAGGAAATGATTGCCTGGTTCTGCCATGCCGACGTCTGCTGGATCACTCCCTTACGGGACGGACTGAATCTGGTCGCCAAGGAATATGCAGCGGCTCGACGTCATCGCGGCGGCGTGCTTGTGCTGTCTGAGTTCACGGGAGCGTCAGTGGTGCTGGAGGGTGCCGTTCTCACCAACCCCTATTCCAACCGGCGCATGGATGAAGCGATTGAAACCGCTCTGGCCATGCCCCAGCAGGAGCAACGCCAACGGATGGAAACGATGACTGCCGCCGTCGAGGGTTACACGGTCAAGGACTGGGCAGAGGAGCAGTTGACTGGATTCCCGGAAGCAGCAGCCATCTCCTGATGCTGATTGGACGACGGCTGATCCGTATCGGCCTGATTGTTCTGTTGATGATGGGTGTCGTCTGGGCAGGTCAGCCAAAAACCCAGCACGTGTCGATCCTGATGCCGGCTCCCCATGCCGATGCCACAGCTGAGCTGGTGAAGCAGTTCAACGCNGAGCACCGAGGACGCATCGATCTCAAGGTGATCCGGGGCCCACTGGAAACCGAGTCGATCTCGGATCTCGCGATCAGCAGCCTTCTGCTCGGCACTCCTCCGTTTGATGCCCTTTTGGTCGATGTCACCTGGTTGCCGAAGTACGTGGCTGCCGGTTGGCTCGAGCCTCTGGATCGCTGGTTCGACTCAGCGGATGAAGACCAACTCGTGCANGGCGCCAGACTCGGCAACCGCATTGACGACACCCTCTACCGCTGGCCCTTCGGTGCGGACGTTGGCTTGCTGTATTGGCGTACGGACCTGATNANGGACCCGCCGCGCACCCCTGCAGAGCTGGTCTCGACGGTCGCCGACCTCCAGCGCCAAGACCCAGACCTCAACGGTTTCGTCTGGCAGGGACGCCAGTACGAGGGCCTCAGTTGCGCCTTTCTCGAAATGCTTCGCGCCTTCGGCGGGCAGTGGCTCGATCCCGGCAGTGGTGAACCACAACTGGACAGCCCGGATGCACTGCGAACAGCAGCCTGGATGAAGGATCTGCTCAGGCGCGACCTCAGCCCTCAGGCCGTGACCAATTACGCCGAATCCGATGTGCTTCAGGTGTTCAAAGCGGGNGATNCGGCCCTGATGCGCAACTGGCCCTATGCCTGGGCAGAGCTTCAGGCGCCGGGCAGTGCGGTGAAAGGTCGGGTCGGTGTCACCACCATGGTGGCCGAACCCGATCAGATCCCCGCGGCGACACTGGGTAGCTGGGGACTCAGCATCCTTCGGGGAACGCAACATCCGGACGCCACAGCCGAAGCGATCCGATACATCACCTCCACAAAGGCCCAGCGCGATCGTTTCCTTGATCAGGGCTACACACCAACGGCATCATCACTNTTCANGGATCCAGAGTTGCTGGCGGTGGCGCCGGTCCTGCCGGACTTGGAGAGCGCCTTGGATCATGCGGTGGCTCGCCCGAGCACACCTCTCTACGCCCAGATGAGCGACCTGCTTCAGCGACAACTCAGTGGCATCCTNACCGGAACAGTCCCCGTGGACGAAGGGATGTCCCAGGCGCAGGACGCCACCCTGACGCTGATGCGTGCAGCGGGAGGAGATGCATGATCCTGCTGCTTGCCATGCCAGCAGTCCTGTTGATGGGTCTCGTGTTCGGCTGGCCGATGCTTCGCTATTGCTGGCTCAGCTTCCATGCCGATTCGGTGATCACGGGGCTGGTGCCCGTGCCCAATGGCGGTGCCAACTGGCTGCGGCTGATGGAGGATCAACGCTTCTGGCAGGACGTCGTCCAGACCACGCGCTTCGCCGGGGTGTCCGTCGGAGTCGAGCTGGTGCTCGCTCTCGCCATCGCCCTTCTGCTCGACCAGCGCTGGCGTGGCCGTGGTGTGGTGAGAGCGCTGGCACTCCTGCCCTGGGCCCTGCCCACNACGATGATGNCCCTGGGCTGGCGGTGGATCTTCAACACGCCGTATGGACCGGTCGAGCGGTTGGCGCAGACCCTGGGGCTGGAATCGCTGAACCTGTTGTCCACGCCGCAGTGGACCTGGCTGCTCACCGCCCTGACGGACGTCTGGAAAACAACCCCCTTCATCACGCTTCTGCTGTTGGCAGGGCTCCAGACCATTCCGGAGGACCTCTACAGCGCCTTCCGCATGGAAGGGGGTCGCCCCCTGCAGGCCCTTGGCAGGATCACACTGCCTCTCTTGCTTCCTTACATCCTGATCAGTCTGCTGTTCCGAGGCGCCCAGGCCTTCGGTGTGTTCGATCTGATCCAGGTGCTCACGGGTGGCGGTCCAGCCGGCAGTACTGAAAGTGTGGCGCTGTATGCCTTCATGAACGCCATGCGCTTCCTGGACTTCGGGTACAGCGCGACCGTGATGGTGGCGGGATTTCTTTTGCTCACCTTGGCGATGCTCGCCGCCGCAGTTCTGCTGAGCCTCACCGGCCTGTTGCGCCCAGTNCAGTCNTGACCAGAANCCGCCCCCTCTGGATTGCGTTGTTGCTGTTGTGGTCACTGATGCCAATGGTGTGGCAACTGGTCACTTCGTTCTCCACCGCCGAGGCCCTGGTCGATGGTTCGATTCCATTTCTGCAGCGCTGGACGTTNGACCATTACCGCGAGCTGTTGCAGAGCGATCCCCCCTTCTGGCGCTATCTGNTCAACAGCACTGTGGTGGGTGGGCTGACAACCCTGTTCACCCTGGCGCTTGCCATCCCGGCAGCCTATGGAGTGGCACGCATGCCGGGCGCTGTCCGACGGTCGGTGCGGGGACTGACGGCAGCCGCAGCCCTGTTCCCCTATGTGTTGCTGTTTCTGGCGCTGCTTGAACTGGCACGTCACTACTCGCTGGGCAACAACTTGCTCACGATTGCCTTGCCATACACGGGTCTGGCGATGCCGTTGGCCCTGTTGCTGCTCACCGCGGCCTTCGANGGACTGCCGTCGGACCTTGATGATGCAGCACGCCTGGANGGCATGAGCTTGATGCANCGGTTGCGATGGGTGCTCGTGCCGCTGCTCGCACCGGCAACGGCCAGCACAGCAATTCTGGTTTTTCTTTTTTCGTGGAATGAATACCCCATCGCCCTCACATGGCTCAGCAGAACTGATCTGCTCACCTTGCCGGTGGCNATGGCGCGCATCGCCGGAACATCGATTTATGCCGTTCCCTATGGCGCCTATGCCGCCGCAACAGTCTTGGGATCCATTCCCTTGCTGCTGATGGTGCTGTTGTGCCAGCGACAGATCGTGGCCGGTCTCACCAATGGAGCTGTGAAGGGCTGATGCTGAACCTGACCAATCTTGGAAAGCGTTTCGGAACGCAATGGATTCTGCGAGGACTCAACCTGCAGGTTGCATCGGGGGAGTGCGTTGCGCTGCTTGGTCCAAGCGGATGTGGCAAAAGCACGGCACTGCGNTTGATCGCAGGCCTTGAGGCCCCGGATGAAGGAACCATCCAGCTGGATGGAACGTTGCTGAACAGNNTTCCTGCAGAGCGCCGGCGCATCGGCATGGTGTTCCAGAGCTATGCCCTGTTTCCCCATCTGAGCGTTTGGGACAACCTGAATCTTGGTCTACGCATCCGAGGTGTCACCAAGGCTGAGCGGATGGAGCGGATCGGAGCGGTTCTGGAGACCGTGCAACTCACCGNCCAGGCGGAACAACGACCCCATCAGCTTTCAGGGGGCCAGCGTCAGCGNGTGGCGTTGGCCAGAGCNCTGCTTCGCGATCCACAGCTGTATTTGCTGGATGAACCGATGAGCAACCTGGATGCCCAGCTGCGCGATGAACTGCGGCCGGAATTGCGCCGGTTGATCCTGCAGGGGCCTCAGCCCGTGCTGTATGTGACCCATGACCAGCAGGAAGCAATGGCCCTCGCGAACAGAATTGCCGTGATCCGCTCCGGTCGCATCGAGCAGATCGGCACACCGGAGGAGTTGTACAAATCACCAGCCAGCAGTTTCGTTGCAGGATTCATTGGTCGCCCCCAGATCAACCTGCTGGATGNTGNNCAGGGTGTGACCCTTGGGATCCGGCCGGAGGATCTCCGCTTTGATCCGGAAGGAATCCCTTGTCGAATCATCAATCGTGAGTGGCAGGGGTCCAGTCAGCTGCTGCTTTTGGACACTCCGCGTGGAACGGTTCGCATGCTTTGCGCGGGCGACGCCGCATGGAGTGAACCGTTTGGGGTGCGTTGGTCCAAGGCCGCGGAACATCGCTTCGACACAAGAAGCGGTCAGCGTCTTCAACCCTGAGCGAACAGGTCCACCCAATCCCCTGAACGGCAGCTCGGTCACGTTTAAAGACCATCTGAAATCCGAATAACCGAGGCTTAACCCCTCCCCATGGGAGGACCCGCATGATTGGATCGCACCCCTGTTCTCCGATGGGATCCCGTTCCGTGCTTCGCCCTCTCTTTGCAGCAACAGCAGGGATCAGCGCAGTCATTGGATTGTCCTCAACAGCAGCTCGCGGAGCTGACACCATTCGCATCAGCGGNTCCAGCACCGTTTACCCGATCACCAAAGCCGCCATTCAGGACTATCAGGCCACCCGGNCCGGCAAGGCGGTTGGCTTTGAACTGAAAGAGACCGGTTCATCAGCAGGATTCCGTCAGTTCTGCAAAGGCAACATCCCCCTCACCAATGCCTCCCGTCCGATTTCAGCGAAGGAACTGAAGACCTGCGCGAAGAACGGCATCAATTTCATCGAACTGCCGATCGCCTTTGATGCCATCACGGTGGTAGTGAATCCAGCCAACACATGGGCCAAAACCCTCACAGTCAATGAATTGTCCCGGCTGTGGAACAAGAACGCACAGGGGAAGATCAACCGCTGGAGCCAGGTGAACCTTGATTTCCCAAACGTCAAGATCAAACTATGCGGGCCAGGACAAGATTCCGGCACATTTGATGTATTCAACAAGACAGTCAACGGCTCAAAAGCCAACTCAAGAACCGATTACNTGGCCAGCGAAGATGACAACGACNTGGTGAAATGCGTAGCAAANAACAAAGAGGGATTGGCTTACTTTGGCTATGCCTACTATAAAAATAACGCCAAGAAGCTCAAGGCCATCAGGATTGTCAACCCAAANGACAAAGCCATCATGCCCTCACTCCANAGCGTCCAGAATGAACGCTACCGNCCCCTGTCACGNCCNCTGTTTCTGTACGTGAATGACAATCAGCTGAGAACAAACAAAGCGTTTCGCCAATTCATTGGCTTTTACCTGAAAAACATCAGCGGATTGGTCACAANGAGCAATTACATCCCACTGCCAGATGCAACGTACAGGCTGGTGGAATCAAAGAAATACCGGCACATCCTCGGTACTAGTTTTGGTGGTGATCTTCCAGTTGGCCTCACCATCGGCCAGGCGATTGATCGCAGTTTCGATCAACACAAAACCAAGTTTCACCGCTGAGGCAGGTGTCGCCTGAGGAAACGACCATGCCGGCCGGCTTCCGAACGGATTTGATCAATTCGTTGTGGATCCGCCGGTTGATCCACCTGGGCCAGCCATTGTTCGAGCAGGCCATCGCCATCGGGCAGGGCGCCAAGCGTTGAGCAGGGGATACCGGCCATGACAGCTGCCGCTTCCACCTTCGGGTCGTAGCTCAGAGCCGCCATCGGGCAGCAGGCCAACCGGGCCAGGATCAAGGCGTGAAGACGCATCGGAATGACCAGACGCGCTTTCCGAACGGTGGCAAACACCGTTTCAAGCGATNTGGGAACCACTGTGGTGCTNCGCGAGATCAGTGANGGGGGAACCAGGTTCTGATCGATCAGCTGCTGCANAAGCGGAGCGTCCTGATGGCGGTGAAATGCCAGCCAGCGGACGGGCGCATCAATCCGTTCGGCCAAGGTGGCCAACGCATTGAGCAACACCAGCCAACCCCGCTCATCCAGGAGGGGGGTGGGTCGCCAACTCACGATGATGGACTGGCCACCCGACCACGGCTGACGTGGAAGCTGCCAGACCGGATCGGGAGCCAGCAGCATCGGCAGGCGTGGAGCCCAGCGAAGGGCGCGATCCATCGACGCCTGATCGCGCCAACTGGCACTGCGACACCTGGGCAAAAGCATGCGGACCAGCCTCCGACTCAGGGGGCGTCCCAGGGGTCCGAGCCCCTGGCCCCAAAGGAGCACAGGACATCCACGCAGCCGAGCGATGACGATCAGCAGCAGGTAATAGGCAAGGCTTCGAAAACTGGTGCTGTCCTGAAGCAAGCTCCCTCCGCCAAACACAACGGCATCCACCCGGGCGAGAGAGAGCAACACCGCCTTCAGGGAACGGCGATTGACCGCTTCGGCATCGGGAGCAAGTGCTGACAACGCCTCGGGGTCATGGGCTGTCACCAAGAGACGAAAGGGGGCCGGAATCTCACGCAGGAGAACCGTGAGCAAGGCGTCATCGCCAAGGTTGTTCTCGCCGTAGTACCCGCAGAGGAGAAGCGCCGGCGCGGAGCTGACAGCCAAGGGCGCGTGNTCCGCATCGCTTCCCCATTATCAGCGGATCAGGCTGGATAGGGTTGGAGCATGCATGCGTTNTCGCTCGGCACCTGGTGGATNCACATCACGTCGGTGATCGAATGGTCCCTGGCGATCCTGCTCATGCAGCGCAGGGGACTCAGAGGCATGGCTTTCGCCATGTTGCCGGCCCTGGTCAGCGCCATGGCGGCCTGCACCTGGCATCTGTTTGACAACAGCGAACATCTACGGGCCCTGGTCACCTTCCAAGCCGCCTTGACGCTGGGAGGCAACATCGCGCTGGCCTGGGCGGCATGGCACCTGATGCAACGCAGAACCGCCAGCTGAACCATGGACTTCGATCCCGCACCGCTGTTTGCCCTGTCCCTGGTGCCCTATCTGCTGTTTCTGCGCTGGATCCAACGCAGTGGCGCCTTGCCCGCGTTAGCGGTCTGGGGGTTCCGCCTGACCCTGTTGTTCGTCCTGATCACGATTGTTGCGGCAGTGCTGGCCTTGCGGTGCTGCAACGCAGAACTCGTGGCCGTGGATGGTCTGCACGGTGGCGCCGAAGCCTTCCTCACGCTGTCCAATGCCGTCCTGGTGATTGGATTGCTCCGAGACAACGCCAGCAGGGTGAACAACTCTTAAGAGGACACGACAGGACCACCGTGAGCTCGGAAGATAAGGCGTCGCTCACTTGCTTGCATGCTGACCCCTCTCTTCGCTATCGCCCCTGCAACCGTCACCTGGTCTCCGAAGGTCGCTCTGGTGATGATCGTCTGCAATGTGGTGGCCATCGCCGTCGGCAAAGCCACCATCAAGCACCCCAACGAAGGCGCTCAGCTGCCCAACCCCGCCTTCTTCGGTGGCATGGGCCACGCCGCTCTGCTTGGCACCACAAGCCTGGGACACATCATCGGCATCGGCGCCATCCAGGGTCTGGCAGCACGCGGCGTTCTCTGAGCAGCAGCATCGCTCAAATCAGATACGGCAGTAACCGCCAGCCATAACGCTCGAACCGGTACTGAAACAGCAGGTTGGACAGGCCTTCAGCGGAGGCCTGTCCCGAAAGCCCTTGGATGAGTCGTGCCATCCGGCGATCAGCGGATGGATCATCCAAACCCCACCAGGTGCGTCGCGCCAGACGGTTGGCCACCCGCCAGCGCCAGCCGAAGTGCTGCATCAGCTCAGTTCGATACTCCAACAGTGGGCGACCAGCGAGAAGGCACTGGCCGAGGATCGTCGCGCTGTCCATGGCATGGCGAATGCCCTCACCGCCAAGCAGATTGGCCGTGCTGGCGGCATCCCCAACAGCCCACAAGGCACCATCACCAAGCTTTTCCTGACGGTTCACCGTGCTCGACACGCGTCCGCCATGGCGATCCAGCACAGGCAGATCGTCAAGCCCACAGCGCTGAAGCAGCTCGCGCAACGACACACTCAAGGCCCGACTGGTTCCGGCGAGAGGGGCCATCCGGCAAACGCCGACCTTGAGCCGATCGGCCTCCATCGGGAAAACCCAGCCATAACCATGGGGAACCCAGTTGCTGCCGAGCATGAAGCTGAGCCGATCCCGCCACCGTGCGGTGGTTCTCGGCGTTCCCTGAAGCAACCATTCCACGCCCTCGCCCGTGAGCAGGGGGTCAGTGGTGGTGTCAACCGCCACGCCCCCTTGGCGCAACAACACACGTCCAGGCCCCGTGGCATCCACCAGCACATCCACCGTGCAGCTCCGGACAGCCCCATCGGAGGACGTCAGCAGCACATCGGCTGAGGTTGCTCGCAACTGCTGCAACGACACCCGCCAACCGCAGAGCAGCTCAGCACCGGCCCGCTGCACCCTTCGCCACAGATGGGAGCGGAAAGCCGCGAAATCCAACACCACCCCCAGGGGGTCACCTGCCCACCACTGATGCTCGAGACCTGCTGGATCAAGCAATTGCCAGCCACACCATGGGGCTGACCTGCAATGGTGCGGGATGTGCAGTCGATCAGCCTCCGCCAGCGGAAGCGCCGCACTGGAATAGGCATTCCGCGACGGCGAAGGCAACACATCGGCCAACGTCACCGTCCAGCCTTGTTCAGCCAGCAGGGCAGCCAGGGTGGCTCCGGATGGCCCACCTCCAGCGATCAGGACCCGCACAGCGGTGAACGGTGGAACTCAGGACTGAATCGTCTGAACCGAGGATGCACCGGCATAGGGCTTGGTGCTCAGTTCAAAACGGCGCATGATCCGCTCGGCCATCTGAACAGGAGTGAGTCCCAGGGACTCCTTGCTCTGTTGAGGAGTGGCATGGTCCACCATCTGATCAGGGATGCCGATGCGCAGAACAGGCACGCTGATGTCTTGATCNGAGAGCGATTCGAGCACTGCGGCGCCAAAGCCCCCCGGCAGGGCCCCCTCCTCCATGGTCACCACCCGGCGGNTCCTGCGGGCAAGGGGGTGGATCAAGGCCTGATCCAGGGGGCGCAGGAAACGGGCATTGATCACCGTTGTGGACAGTCCTGCTTCCTCCAGAAGAGTTGCCGTGGCCAGTGCCGGATGAACCATGGCCCCGTAGGCAACGATCATCAGGTCGTCCCCTTCACGAAGCAGCTCTCCGCGTCCCATCGGAATCGATTCCCAGCCCTCCTCCATCAGCGGCATGCCCACGCCGGATCCACGGGGAATCCGCAATGCCGTCGGACCGTCGTGGTTCAGGCAGGACACCAGCATCTGCTGCAGCTCCGCCTCATCCTTGGGGGCCATCACCGTGAAATTCGGAATGGCTCGCATGTAGCTGATGTCGTACTGACCCTGATGGGTCGGTCCATCGGCCCCAACGATGCCGGCCCGATCGAGCACAAAGGTGACGGGCAGCTTTTGAATCCCCACGTCATGGATCAACTGGTCGTAGGCCCTCTGGAGGAAGGTGCTGTAGATCGCAACCACCGGCCGCAACCCCTCGCAGGCCATGCCTGCAGCCAATGTCACGGCATGTTGTTCGGCGATGCCCACATCCACGTACTGCTGGGGAACAGCCTTCTGCAGAAGATCCAGGCCCGTTCCGGTCGCCATGGCCGCAGTGATGCCAACAACCCGGCTGTTTTGCTCACACAGCTTGACCAGGGTCTGGCCAAACACCTTGCTGTAGCTCGGTGGCTTGGGTTTCTTCGATGGAATGGCCTTGCCGGTGCTGAGGTCGAAGGCGGACTGNGCGTGGTAGCCGACCTGATCGGCCTCGGCATAGGGATAGCCCTTGCCTTTCGTGGTGACCACGTGCACCAGAACCGGACCACCATCACGGTGGGCCGCCTGGAACGTGCGCATCATCTCGCCGATGTCGTGCCCGTCGATCGGGCCCATGTATGTGAAACCGAGTTCCTCGAACACCGCTCCCACCTTGGGAACGGCCAGGCGGCGCATGCTCCCCTTGAGTCGGTTCAGCTCATCCGGCAGCTCACCACCCATGAAGGGCAGATGACGCACGCTCTCCTCAACGCTGCCGGAAAGNAACTGCATGGGTGGGCTGAGTCGGGCCCGGTTCAACACGCCGGACAGTGCACCCACCGGAGGTGAGATCGACATGTCGTTGTCATTGAGCACCACCAGAAGGGGCGTATGNGGCAGATGGCCGGCGTGGTTGATGGCCTCGAGCGCCATGCCGCCAGTTAGGGCGCCGTCGCCAATCACCGCAACGCACTTGAACGATTCACCCCGGTTGTCGCGGGCCATCGCCATGCCCAGCGCAGCTGAGATCGAGGTGCTGGCGTGACCGGCACCGAAATGATCGAAGCCACTTTCCGTNCGCTTGAGATAGCCAGCGACGCCGTTCTGCTGGCGCAACGTATGGAAATCCTTGTAGCGGCCGGTGATCAGCTTGTGCGGGTATGCCTGATGGCCCACATCCCAGATGACCTTGTCTCTGTCCAGATCAAGGGTCTGGTACAGAGCCAGCGTGAGCTCCACCACCCCCAGACCGGGGCCGAGATGGCCACCGCTGGTCGAAACCACCTCCAGATGGCGTTCACGGATCTGACGTGCGACGTCATCGAGCTCGACCAAACTGAGCCCGTGCAGTTCATTCGGATGGGNCAGGTCTCCGAGATGCATGCACAAGCTGCTCCAGGCTCTGCAATCTACGGCGTCTGTTCCTGTCGATGGATCGNTCTGAACGTAAGGAGAATGATCGGATGACCGACTATCTCCAGCGAATCCTCCGCGCCCGCGTCTACGACGTCGCCCGGGAGACCCCGCTCGAGGATGCGCCCAACCTCAGTCGCCGACTGCAGAACCGGGTTCTCCTGAAGCGGGAGGACCTGCAGCCGGTGTTCTCGTTCAAGCTGCGCGGTGCCTACAACCGCATGGCACAGCTTTCCCAAGCAGAGCTGGACAAAGGTGTGATCGCCTCCAGCGCCGGAAACCATGCCCAGGGTGTTGCCCTCAGCGCAAGGCGACTGGGCTGCAAGGCCGTGATCGTGATGCCACGCACAACGCCGGAGGTGAAGGTGCGGGCCGTGCGGGCACTGGGAGGAGAAGTCGTGCTGCACGGCGAGACGTACGACGAATGCTGTGCCGAGGCGCAGCGCCGCTGCACCGCCGAGGAACTCACCTTTATCCATCCCTTCGACGATCCGGAGGTGATCGCGGGCCAGGGAACCATCGGCATGGAGATCATGCGCCAGGCCGACCAGCCGCCAGAAGCGATCTATGTGGCGGTTGGAGGTGGCGGCCTGATTGCCGGCATCGCTGCCTACGTGAAAGCGCTGTGGCCGCTGATTGAGGTGATCGGAGTGGAACCGATCGATGCAGCCGCCATGACCCGCTCCCTCGAGCANGGCAAGCGTGTATCACTCTCGGAAGTCGGTCTCTTTGCCGATGGTGTGGCTGTGCGTCAGGTGGGAGAACACACGTTCCAGCTCGCGCAACAGCACGTGGATCGGATGGTGACCGTGGACACCGATGCCATTTGTGCCGCGATCAAGGACGTGTTTGAAGACACCCGTTCCATCCTGGAGCCGGCGGGAGCGCTCGCCGTGGCAGGCCTGAAGCAGGATGTTGCGGCCAGGGGACTGCGGGATCAACGCCTGGTGGCGGTCGCCTGCGGCGCCAACATGAATTTCGACCGGTTGCGCTTCATCGCCGAGCGGGCCGAACTAGGCGAAGCACGGGAGGCGATGCTCGCCGTTGAGATTCCGGAAACCGCAGGCAGTCTTCGAAATCTCTGCGATCAACTGAGCGGACGCAGCCTGACCGAATTCAGTTACNGGATGACCGAGGGGCCCAGAGCTCACATCTTCATGGGAGTTCAGGTCAGTGATCAGAAGGACCGAATCCAGCTGGTGCAGCACCTCTCCGCCTCGGGTTTCCCGTGCCTGGATCTCAGCGACAACGAATTCGCCAAGGTGCATCTCCGCCACATGGTGGGTGGTCGCTTGCCGGAAACGTCGAAGCAGGCTTGCGCTGGCAGCTGTCATGAGCTGCTGTACAGCTTCGAGTTTCCTGAACGTCCAGGTGCCTTGATGACCTTCGTCAATGCCCTGGATCCGGGCTGGAGCATCAGCATCTTCCATTACCGCAACCACGGCGCAGATGTGGGGCGGATCGTGGTGGGTGTCCTGATTCCCGAGGGAGAGATGGATCGATGGATGCGTTTCCTCGACGAGCTTGGATACTCCTGTTGGGATGAAAGCGACAACCCCGCCTATGGCCTGTTCCTCTAAGGAAGGAGGCGGTACGTTGAATTACTTCGATGGGGTGTCATGAGTTCTCCATCCCTCGCGACCCGATTGGAAGCGATCCTTTACCTGAAGGGTCGCCCCGTGAGCATCGGTGAGCTGGCGGACCTTGCCGAGGTGAACCGCACAGCGGTTGAGGAAGCGCTCNTGGCCCTNACAGCCGCCTACGCCCAGCGGGATTCAGCTCTCGAGATCGTCCACCAGAGCGGTCGTTATGGACTCCAACTCAGGCCAGGGCTGGGCGATCTGGTGCAGAACCTGCTCCCGGTGAATTTGTCCACCGCAACC
Source organism: Cyanobacteria bacterium TMED177 (assembly GCA_002170825.1). GTDB lineage: Bacteria > Cyanobacteriota > Cyanobacteriia > PCC-6307 > Cyanobiaceae > Parasynechococcus. Next base: position 7,853 of record NHIA01000017.1, on the reverse strand, counting down.
CTGCGGACGCTGGCCACGATTGCGCTCAAGAAACGCATTCTTCAAAGCGATTTGGTGGATCTTCGCGGTTCTGGCGCATANGACCACATCAAGGAATTGATGGCGCAGGAGTTCATCGACCGCAAACGCCAGAGCGANGGNCGTTCCTACTGGCTCAGCCTGACCGAGAAATTTCACCGCACCTTCTCGGTACTGCCCGACCTTGGTGCGTCCGATCTAGCCGAGGCTGCATAGAGTCAGAGCAGATCCTCAAGACCATGGAACGCCTTCCCGTAACGCTGCTGCAGGTGCTGGCCCAAACCCTGCAGATCTATTCCCTGGTCCTGATTGTGCGGGTGCTGCTGAGCTGGTTCCCCAATCTCGACTGGAGCAGCAATCCGCTGCTGAGCGGCGTCAGCGCTATCACGGATCCCTATTTGAATGCCTTTCGCGGACTGATTCCACCCCTCGGCGGAATCGATCTTTCTGCGATTTTGGCCTTCGTCGTGCTCAACCTTCTCCAGAGTTTGGTGAGCCAATCGATCAGCGCCTTTTATTACGCCGGCGGCGGTTGGTGATCAATCAATGCTGACGCTGCGTTCCAGCGGCAGCAGGTCATCGTCGTCGTCGTCAACGCGGGTTCTCACGGGGGAGGAGAACCCCCGGGCCTTGGGATTCTTCACCACGAAAGGTCCGGGTGTGCCCGCGGGTATCGGCAACCGAAGGGCAAAGGCATGGGTTCCGGGCTCCACATCACCAATGGAGCCAACACGGGTTCGGTTCGGTAGCACCGGCTCTTCGCTCGCATCAAGAATGCGCGCGTAAACGTCGGTATCCACGACAGGGNAGCGACCTGGATTGTTCACGTCACCGCTGAGGACGAANCAANTTGCTCCCATCGGTCGCTGGAAGTCCGGCTGAGAGCCCGCATCGTCCTGCCCGCAGGGATCGAGGCGAACAGACGTGAGCTTCAGCTCCGCGGCGTGAACGNGCCCAATCGGCAGAAACAGNACCNACAGCAGNGCAAGGAGCGGAACGATGCGACGCAGCATGGAAAGAAATCAGCGTTGGTCTCCACTGCCGCTGATGCGACCCCGGGCGGCCCGGCTGGAGAGCTTGTCGAGATTGGCCTGAGCCACATCTTCAAGGTCATAACCGAGCTCGCGGGCGAGTTGGGCGACATACCAGAGCACATCTCCCAGTTCAAGCTTGATCGACTCCCGGGTGACGTCATCGAACACACCACCGTTGTCGCGCAACACCTTTTTCACTTTGTCGGCCACCTCTCCGGCTTCACCGGCCAGGCCAAGCGTCGGATAAATCGGATTCTGACCAGCCTGGGGATAGGCAGCTGTGCTGCGGGCCTCGGCCTGNTAGGTGTTGAGCTCCACGGGCATGGCCTGCAAACGCCCGGATGGTAGTTTCCGCGGGGTGTTTCAGCCTCGATATGGGCCAGTTCGATCAGAACCGACGGACCAAGATCGTGGCCACCATTGGCCCTGCCACGGAAAGTCCGGAGCGGATCAAGGAACTGGTCCAGGCCGGAGCGACGACGTTCCGCCTGAACTTTTCGCACGGCGATCACAGCGAACACGCCGCCCGCATCGCCACCATCCGGCAGGTGTCTAAGGAGGTTGGGGTCAATATTGGGATCCTTCAGGATCTGCAGGGTCCAAAGATCCGACTCGGACGCTTTGCCGATGGGCCGATCACCCTGTCCAACGGGGACAGTTTCGCGCTGACCTCGCGTCCGGTGAGCTGCAACCAGACCATTGCCACGGTCACCTACGACAAGTTGGCGAATGAGGTGACTGCTGGCAGCCGGATCCTTCTGGATGACGGCCGTGTTGAGATGAAAGTGGAGGAGGTTGACCAGACGAATCAGACCCTGCATTGCACGGTCACGGTGGGTGGTGTCCTCTCCAACAACAAGGGCGTGAATTTCCCGGATGTGCAGCTGTCCGTTCGGGCCCTGACGGACAAGGACAAGATTGACCTTGCCTTTGGCCTTCAACAGGGGGTGGACTGGGTTGCCCTGAGCTTCGTCCGCAATCCCTCGGACATGGAGGAGATCCGTGGACTGATCCGCGAGCACGGACACGCCACTCCCGTGGTGGCGAAGATCGAAAAGTTTGAAGCGATTGATCAGATCGACGCCATCCTTCCCCTCTGCGACGGCGTGATGGTGGCGCGGGGAGACTTGGGCGTCGAGATGCCAGCAGAAGAGGTCCCGCTGCTGCAGAAGGAACTGATCAGCAAGGCCAACAGCCTGGGCATTCCGATCATCACCGCCACGCAGATGCTTGATTCGATGGCATCNAGCCCGCGGCCCACGCGNGCTGAAGTCAGCGATGTGGCCAACGCCATTCTGGATGGCACGGACGCCGTGATGCTCTCNAACGAGACCGCCGTGGGTGATTTTCCGGTGGAGGCAGTCCAGACCATGGCAACGATCGCCTGCCGGATCGAAAAGGACTACCCCCAGCGCGCCATCGACAGCCACCTGCCCAGCACCATTCCCAATGCCTTGAGCCTTGCGGTCAGCTCGATCGCCAGCCAACTCAACGCTTCAGCGATTCTTCCATTGACCAAAAGCGGAGCAACGGCCAAGAACGTCAGCAAATTCCGCCCCGCCGCCCCGATCCTGGCGATCACCCCGGACCCGACCGTTGCTTGCCGCCTGCAACTGGTCTGGGGCGTCAAACCGTTGGTGATTCCCCAGCATGAACGCACCACCCACACCTTTCTGGCNGCGATGACCAAGGCCAAGGCNTTGGGGATGCTCCAGGAAGGCGATCTGGTCGTCCAGACCGCTGGAACGAACACTGGTGTGTCTGGCTCAACAGACTTGATCAAGGTAGGGATCGTCAGTTCCGAGGAATCGCCCGCCAACATGATCTGACTCCGCNGCCTCCAAACCAGCCATGACAAGGCGGATGCCACCGATGGAAACGGTGAGGATGGCCCTCACCACGCTCCGCAGCAACCGACTTCGCAGCCTGCTGACGATGGTTGGCATCGTGATTGGCAACGCGTCAGTGATCACCCTTGTAGGAGTTGGGCGCGGCGCCCAAGGGCTGGCGGAGGAGCAGCTGAGCAACCTCGGTGCCAATGTCTTGTTTGTTGTGCCAGGCAACAACGACACCCGAAGGCGCGGGGTGGCGTTCCCCAAGACCCTNGTGCTGGAGGACGCCGATGCCATCGCAGAACAGGTGCCCAGCGTGCGTCGTGTCGCCCCTCAGATCACCAGTAGCCAGGTGGTGCAAGCCGGAGCCCGTTCGGCAACCAGCTCGATCTCTGGCATCACGGCTGACTTTCTGCCGGTGCGCAGTTTTGAAGTCGCTCGCGGACGNTTCATTTCCGAACTGGACAATGATGCTGCGCGNGCCGTGGTGGTGATCGGGCCGGACCTGCGGACCAAGCTCTTTCCCACCGGCGAACCCTTGGGCCAACAGATTCGGGTTGGAACGCAGGCCTTTGAGGTCATTGGCGTCATGGCACCGAAAGGAGCGGTCTTCGGCAGCAATCAGGACGAGAACGCCTACATCCCTCTGAGCACGATGGTGACCCGGCTGACTGGGCGAGATCCCACCTACGGCATCAGCCTCAGCTTTATCAGCGTCGAGGCGCGGGACGAGAACAGCACGGGTGCAGCAAAGGTTCAGATCACCAACCTGTTGCGCCAGCGACACAGGATCCTCAGGGACGACGATTTCGCAGTCCGTTCTCAGAAGGATGCTCTCACCATCGTCAGCACCATCACTGGAGGCCTGACCCTGATGCTGGCTGCGATCGGTGGGATCTCCCTGCTGGTGGGGGGCATNGGGATCATGAACATCATGCTGGTCTCCGTGAGCGAGCGCACCGAGGAAATCGGGCTGCGCAAGGCCCTTGGAGCCCGCAGCCTTGATGTACTGCAGCAATTCCTCGTCGAGGCCCTGGTGCTGTCCAGCCTCGGCGGAGCAATCGGAACGGCAGCCGGTCTGGGAACAGTGGCCCTGGTTGCGGCGATCAGCCCACTTCCGGCAAGCATCGGCCTTACAACGGTGATGATCACGGTGGGATTGTCCGGCTCNATCGGATTGTTCTTTGGCGTTGTGCCGGCAAGACGTGCCGCACGACTAGATCCGATCGTTGCCCTCAGAAGCCTTTGATCGATCGATCGGCAGCGACAGCTGTCGCGGCAACTATTTTTCCTGCTTTACAATCGTTCATCATCTCTCAGGATCATGAATCAGCGCTGGCGCAACGTCGCCCTCTGGCTTCTCCCCATCGGTGTCGTGCTGCTGATCGGCTGGCAGGTGATCAGCAACGGTGGTTTGAACTCCCAGGTCGCAGGTGGCACCACCGTTGCGCCACGCAATGCCGCTGTCGCTCGCATGAGCTACGGCCGCTTCCTGGACTACGTCGAAGCCGGACGGGTCACGGCAGTGGACATCTACGACGGCGGGCGCAATGCCGTTGTGGAAGCTGTTGATCCTGACCTCGACAATCGCGTTCAGCGCCTGCGGGTGGATCTGCCCGGCCTCGCACCGGAACTGGTCAACACCCTGAAGAGCGAAGGCATCAGCTTTGACATCCATCCTCCGAAAACAGCCCCTCCAGCCCTTGGCCTCCTGGGCAATCTGCTGTTCCCCCTGTTGCTGATCGGATCACTGATNTTCCTCGCCCGTCGCAACAGCGGCATGCCCGGTGGACCTGGTCAAGCCATGCAGTTNGGTAAGAGCAAAGCCCGCTTCATGATGGAAGCGGAAACCGGAGTGATGTTCGATGACGTCGCCGGNGTNGCAGAAGCAAAGCAGGAACTTCAGGAGGTCGTCACGTTCCTGAAGCAGCCCGAACGATTCACATCTGTTGGCGCTCAGATTCCCCGTGGCCTGCTTCTGGTTGGTCCTCCTGGCACAGGCAAAACGCTGCTGGCAAAGGCGATCGCCGGTGAAGCGGGTGTGCCCTTCTTCTCGCTGTCGGGTTCAGAATTTGTCGAAATGTTCGTCGGTGTCGGTGCAAGCCGGGTCCGTGATCTGTTCAAGAAAGCCAAGGAGAACAGCCCCTGCCTGATCTTCATTGACGAAATTGATGCCGTTGGCCGTCAACGCGGCGCTGGCATCGGTGGCGGAAACGATGAACGCGAACAGACCCTCAACCAGCTCCTGACGGAAATGGACGGTTTCGAGGGNAACAGCGGCATCATCATCATTGCGGCCACCAACCGGCCNGATGTGCTTGATTCAGCGCTGATGCGGCCAGGCCGATTCGATCGACAGGTCACTGTTGATGCCCCGGACATCAGAGGTCGCCTCTCCATTCTTGAGGTGCATTGNCGCAACAAAAAACTTGAGGAAGACCTTTCCCTCGAAAGCATTGCTCGCCGCACTCCAGGTTTCACCGGGGCGGACCTGGCCAACCTGATGAACGAAGCGGCCATCCTCACCGCCCGGCGTCGCAAGGAATCCATTGGNCTCAGCGAAGTTGATGATGCTGTGGACCGGATCATTGCCGGAATGGAGGGTCGTCCTCTGACCGATGGCCGCAGCAAGCGACTGATTGCTTATCACGAANTCGGTCACGCTTTGATCGGCACTTTGGTCAAGGACCATGATCCTGTGCAGAAAGTCACCCTGATTCCCCGTGGCCAGGCACAGGGCCTTACCTGGTTTTCTCCAGATGAGGAGCAGACCCTCGTCACCCGTGCCCAGTTGAAGGCTCGGATCATGGGCGCCCTCGGTGGCCGTGCAGCTGAAGACGTGGTCTTCGGCCATCAGGAAGTCACAACTGGTGCCGGAGGAGACATTCAACAGGTTGCGTCCATGGCACGACAGATGGTGACGCGTCTCGGCATGAGTGATCTNGGCCCNGTCGCCCTTGANGGCGGNAATCAGGAAGTGTTCTTGGGCAGAGATCTAATGTCTCGCAGTGACATTTCCGAATCAATCTCTCAACAGATTGATGAACAGGTTCGCCGCATGGTGAAGCGCTGTTATGAGGAAACTGTCGAACTGGTCGCTGCCAATCGGGAAGCGATGGATCGTCTTGTTGAACTTCTGATCGAAAAAGAGACGATGGACGGAGGCGAGTTCTCTGCCGTACTAGCCGAATTCACTGATGTTCCGGATAAAGATCGCACCGTTGTGACTCTCGATTAATCGACAGTATCGGTCAAGCAGATCCGATCTCTCTATGATGATTGGGTCTGCGCTCAGGCGTCATTCAATGACTGATGAAGATGGAATCAGAAATCCTATGGAAACGCATAGTAGTTTCCACGGGACTGACTGGTCCCCCCAGCGGGCTGCATTCCACCAAAATCTAGAACAATTTGCTGATCGAATTGGTCTGATCGTTGGCCTCCAGGCAAATGGGAAGGTCAGCCAAGAAAAAGCCTATGAACAAATCAAGGAGATGTGGAATGACTTGAAGCAAAGTCGAAAGGGACTTCTACCAAAAGATTGAACTCACTTCTTTCGAGTTTTCAAATCACGTTTGTGACGTCGACAACGTTCTGAGCAATAAATCACTTCATCCCAATTATTTCTCCACGATTTTCTCCACTGGAAGGGCCGCAAGCAAATCGGGCAGATCTTGCTTGGCAACCCTGATTTCATGCGACGGCTTGTACAGGTCGCTTATCAATCACGGAATCAATCAGACCGTATTGAACGGCTTCCGAGGGGGACATGAAGAAATCACGATCCGTGTCCAGTTGAATGCGGTCGAGTGGTTGGCCCGTGCGATCCGAGAGTTCCTGATTGAGACGATCCTTGAGGAAAAGGATCTCATCTGCCTGAATCCTGATGTCACTGGCTTGACCGCGGGCACCGCCCAGCGGCTGGTGAATCATGATGCGTGAATGCTGCAAACTGCTGCGCTTCCCTTTGGTTCCAGCGGAGAGGAGGAAAGCACCCATGCTCGCGGCCAAACCAACGCAAACGGTATGAACGTCTGGTTTGATGTGCTGCATGGTGTCAAAAATTCCCAGACCGTCATAAACAGATCCCCCAGGGGAATTGATATACAAATAAATGTCTTTTTCCGGATCTTCAGCTTCGAGAAACAGCATCTGAGCAACGATTCGGTTGGCAGAGTCGCTCGTTACCGCCTCACCAAGGAAAATAATGCGTTCCCGCAGCAGACGTGAATAGATATCAAAAGCCCTTTCCCCACGACCAGACTCCTCGATCACGATTGGAATCATTGCGTTCCTGCGAATGCAGCAATCCTAACGGCGATGTCTTCGGCGCTAAGGTCACAGCCATTACTGCGGAGAACACGCACGTTGGCTGAGCATCACACCATTGCTGACAGCAAGCGCGCCTTTCATCAGGCCTTCCCCCATGTCATCGCTCCGCTGTACCGCCGCATTGCGGACGAGCTGCTTGTGGAGCTACATCTGCTCAGCCATCAAGTGGCCTTCCAGCCCAACGCACTGTTCGCCGTCGGACTGAACACGGTGTTCACCCGTTTTACCGACGGATACCGCCCGGAAGCACACACAGCCGGCCTTCTCTCGGCGTTGTGCAGCAGCAACGGTTTCGATGCAACCCAGCTGAAAGAGCAATCGGACCGCTGTCTGAAGGAAGCGGCCGATCATTCCCGTGACGCCTTCCCTGGATGGATCAAGGGACACGCGCTCGAACACAATGCCCATTACTCAAGGTTGATGGGCGTTGGCTTGTTCGCCTTGCTTGAGGCAGCCGGGTCAAGCGATGGTGCTCAGGATCCAGCCGAACGCCGCGGCCATGCTGTGGAGCTTGCGGCTGATCTGGGGCTTCCGGCAGACCGTGTGGACAAGGACCTCACGCTGTTCTCCTCCAACAGTGAGCGCATGGAACAGGCCGTCGAACTGATGAAAGAGACCCTCGCGGCAGAGCGTCGCA
>NHIA01000016.1 GCA_002170825.1 Cyanobacteria bacterium TMED177 | reverse complement strand
TGCGGCGGCACCACCACAAAAGCCATCGAGCTGACCATCACCGCCGTTGATGACGCTGCCGTCATCACGGGTGAGACCTCCGGCTCCGGTTCAGAAGACAACGTCATCTCCGGTGATCTCAATGCAACAGATGTTGACGGCCTTACCGACGACACCTACTTCACGGTTTCAACCAACCCCAGCAACGGCTCCGCTACCATCGCTGCCAACACCGGAGCCTGGTCCTACACACCAACCCTCAACTTCAACGGCTTCGATGTCTTCACCGTCACCATCACCGATGACCTCGGTGGTACCACCACAAAAGCCATCGAGCTGACCATCACCGCCGTTGATGACGCTGCCGTCATCACGGGTGACATCACCGGTTCAGTCACAGAGAATTCATCAAAGGACACCGTCACAGGCACCGTCAACATCACTGATATAGACGCCAATCAACCGCCCCGCTTTTCTGACGTCCCACTCAAACCAACAGCGAAAGGCTACGGCTCCTACTTCGTTTCATCGTCCCACCGATACACAGCAGGCACCTGGAGCTACACGCTCAACAACGCCAACGACACTTTTGATGCTTTAAGCACCGGTGAAACACTCACCGATTCCTTCAAACTCACTGCAAACGATGGCTCCACGCAAGTCATCACCATCATCATCGACGGCGCCGATGAAGTTGCAGGTATTGATGTGCATCGATTTTATAATCAAACGAATGGCGCACATTTTTATACGTCGTCAACCGCAGAAAAAGACAACATCATCACATACCTTGGTTAGCAGTACCGCTACGAGGGCATTGCCTATGAAGCACCCAGTTCAGGCGACACAGCGCTCTATCGATTTTTCAATCGCGACAAGAACACCCACTTCTATACTGCCAGCAAAGCAGAAGCAGATTTTCTCACCGGAAAAACTGAGTGGGGCTATGAATATGAAGGCCGCAGCTTTGAGGTTTTAACAAACCCCCAAGGAGGCCAGCAAACTGAAGTGCATCGCTTTTATCACCCCGAAAGAAAAGTTCACTTCTTTACAGCAAGTGAAAGCGAAGCTAACAATGTTATTGCAAAAAGCATCGGCAACAATTACGACTTAGACAATGCACGCGGCGTGCTCAACCCAATGGGCGACGGCTGGGGTTATGTCTATGAAGGCGTCGCCTGGTACGTCAACAATGATTCAACGACCGTGAACTTGTAAGCAACACTTGAGTGATGTCAATGCAGGCATGGCCTGATACGGCATGGAACATTCAATCAATGATCTTGGAATCAAATCAGACCAACAACCCCGTCAGCGATGGCGGGTTTTTTTGTTGAGGATGCATAAACCATCACCAGGCATCTGTGTTGGATCAACAACCCCTTTCAGCCCGTTCTCTCATCCTCCCTTGAGATTCACCTCAACAGGTGCTGTCTCAAGGTGCTCGCCACTGCAACACCCCCTGTTGGCTTGGTCATCATCGCGGAAATGCTCAGGCGCTCACCGGNTGCTGTTCGCCGCTATGGCTGGTCTTGGCCCAGACCAANCGTTTGGGCAGCAACGCCATCCNCACCGTCACCCAGGGAATGACCACAAACCAGTGNCNNANATAGGCAATCGCNACCANNAGNTGCCANACACCGGGCCGCGGGATCGCAGGCCCTTCATGGNNACCCCGACAGCCCCNCCAGTAGGCCACGCCGGAAATGCTGAANGCCACGATCGACAGCGGCCAGTACGTCGGTGTGCTGCGACTGATCACACTGGTGCCCAGATCNGCAAANGACACGACCGGCANGCCGTANTGCAGCANGAAAAAGCANGCCAGATCCCAGCGTTGACGCAACGTCAACTGNGTCGATGTGAGNGTGGGCCAGTANTCNAAGAANCGCTGCAATCCGCCTTCCGCCCAACGCTGCCGCTGTTTCCACAGCGCCTTCAGACCGGGCACGGCCTCCTCCTGCACCGGTGGATCCCAGAGCATGCCCACAAGGGCNCCATGGGTGAGCAAGCGGAAGCTCAGATCCAGGTCATCGGTGACCGTGTCTTCATTGAAACCACCGCTGGCCTCCAACACAGACCGACGAATCAACTGGCCGTTGCCGCGGAGCTCCGCNACACCTCCNCCGGCCAGACGGCCGTTCTGGATCACGGCATCCAGGGCCATTTCCATNGCCTGCGCCCGCGTNAACCAGTTGCTGTCTGCATCAACAACCGCNTTGCGCAGCTGCACCGCCGACCAACCACCGTCCAGGGCATAAGGCACCAAACGCTCCAGGAGGTCGTCCTGCAGCTGGGCATCCGCATCCAGCACCANCAGCCACTCACCCCGNANCTGGGCCAGNGCCGTGTTCANNGCGCCGGACTTTCCNCCNCCGGCATTGCGCGGCCGATGGATCACGTTCAANCCNGGATGCTGCTTCGCCAGCTGATCCAGCAACTGGGGTGTGCGATCCAGGCTNCCGTCNTCAATCACCCAGGTGGANAGGCGATCGCCCGGGTAACGCAGCGACCTCAGCCGCTCCACCAGTCGGGTCACGACGCCCTCTTCATCGCGGGCTGCCACCACCACATCCAGGCTGGGCAATCGCTGCGGATCAACGGAACCCGCAATCGNCGACTCACCCCGTTTCAACTCGCCCCTCAACACCGTGCGCAGGCCGTAGCCACCCAGCACCATCGCCAAACTGATGGCGGGCCACAGGGAACGCAACGGGTCCAACCAATGGGGTGCCGCACCGGCACAACCGCANGCAAACAGAAATGCTGCCGACTTCACCCTGCGGTGATCACCAGTTCCAGGGTTGGACGGCATGCAACCTTTCAGGTGGCCAGGACTCTAGGGGGACTGAACCGTCGGAGGCAGGGGGCCGTAGACAGTCCCTGGGTAGTAATGGTCAAGGATGCGTGCGGTGGACCAGCCCCTCCAGGCCAGATCGATGGCGCCGGCCTGGGACAGACCCACGCCGTGACCGAAGCCTCCGCCCCGAACCAGCCAGCGCTCGTTGCCCTGCGGTTCGAGCACAAACAGGGTGCTGGGGAGAGTGCGCAGGGTTCCGCGGATGCGGTCCAACCGCAAGACAACCGGCGTTCCCCCTCCGGAGGGGGCGATCTGCATGGCCAGCACACGGCCGCTGCTGCCCCGCTCCAGCACATTCAGCTGCAGTGGTCCCTGCAGGGCCGCACCGGCTGAGCCCAATGCCTGCCGGATCCCATGGCCCGTGAGCGTTCGGGTCCAGCGAAAGCGGGGATGACCACTGCCATAGACCCCCTGACGATCCGCCAGCAGACCCGCCACCGCAGTCTGTGTGGACAACGGCAACGTCTGGCGCGCCACAAATGCAGGATCACCATCCGGCTCAGCCCGCAAGTACGGCTGTGGATCCATGGCCCAGGCCTCAGGACCGGCCGCCATCACCCCACCATTGCTGGCGTGATACACGGCGCTGATCGGCTGACCCTTCCAGCTGAGCAAACGGCCGGCCGTGGCTGAGATCGCCTGACGCACCGCGCCACCCGCCTGGCGCGGATCGCTGTAGACCTGGCACTGGGTGTCGCTGCAGAGGTGATAGCCGTCGATCCGGAAGCGATGGCTGTTGGCCAAGGCCCACGTGCGGGCCAGCACGGTCTGCGCCTGCAGCGCAGCAGCGGGGGATCCCGCTCCGATCTCATGGGGCACAACACCTTCCAGGTAGCGCTCCACCGGCACCTGTTCCACCAACGTCCAGCTGCCGTAGGCATCGCGCTGAAGCCGGAAGGGTCCCTGGAAGACGCCCTTGCCCCACCGCAAACCCGCGGGGGCCTCCAGTTCCACCGGCCCCTGCAGCGTCACCCCACCCGCCGGGATCTGCAACACAGGCTCCACGCTGTGAGTCAACCGCGTGGACCAGTTCCGCACCGGCAGATCCGGCGGAGCCGTGGCATCCGCCGGAGCCCAGACCTCCCAGTCCTGGGGATGGGCCACCTCAGCCGGGACACCAAGGCCACGCCAGCGGTTCGCCACCCGTTCGGCGGATTCAAAACTGGCAAACGGCCCCGCCACACGACGGGCCAGGGACAGCGGTTCCTGCAATGGCACGGAACGCCAGGTCACATCGAAGGACGGAGCGGTCCAGGACCGTCCTGAGCCATCCCGCACGGTGAGCGCACCGGCCGCAGCACGCAGCCGGATCGGCCCTGCGTCAGCACGACTGCCAAGGTGAGCGGTCAGGGACACCCAAAGCACAGCGCCACGACCCCGCACCGGCGGCGGCGCCGGCACGGCGCGATGGGTGAGAGGGATTGCAGGGACAGGGGCGGGCCGGACTGCCGGACCCTCCGGTTGAGAACGCAGCCGCACCTCATCGGCACGGCATCCCGACGCAAGCCCGAGCAGAAGGGCGAAGGCCATCAACCGAATCATCCAGCAGGGGCTGATCAAGGCGTATTCTTGTCGTTTGTGCCCGAACGAGCAGAGCAATGCCCAAGCTGAAGACCCGCAAAGCTGCCGCCAAGCGGTTCAAAGCAACAGGCACAGGCAAGTTCATGCGACGCCGCGCTTTCCGCAACCACCTGCTGGATCACAAGACTCCCAAGCAGAAGCGACACCTGGCCACCAAGGCCGTGGTTCACGAAACCGACGAACTTCGGGTGGTGCGGATGCTTCCGTACGCCTGAGCGCTCCGTTCCGTATTTAATTCTGATCTAACCCTTCCAACGTCATGGCCCGCGTCAAGAGAGGCAACGTCGCCCGCAAACGCCGCAACAAAATCCTGCGGCTGGCCCGTGGCTTCCGTGGTGGTAANGGAACCCTGTTCCGCACCGCCAACCAACGCGTGATGAAGGCGTTNTGCAACGCCTACCGCGACCGTCGCCGTCGCAAGCGCGACTTCCGTCGCCTCTGGATTGCNCGNATCAACGCTGCTGCNCGCATNAATGGTGTGAGCTACAGCCGCCTGATCGGAGGCCTGAAAAAGGCCGATGTGCGTCTGAACCGCAAGATGCTGGCGCAGCTGGCGGTTGTNGATCCCGGCAGCTTCACCAACGTGGTGACCGCGGCTAAGGGCTGATACGACCTCCGTGAATCTGCTGCCCCAGACCTACCTGCTGGGCCTGGTNGGCCTTCTCACCATCGCAGCCGTGGTGGTGGGAAGACAGCTGCTGCGTGTGCGCCGNGATGAATCACGCCTGGTTCAGCTGGAGCGCTCCGGCACTGCCCAATCCCGCCAGGCCGCAGACCTGTACGAGCTCGGATCCGTGCAGCTGCGCAAGCGCCTCTACCCCCAGGCTGCAGGCACCCTNAAGCAGGCCCTGAAGCGGCTTGGTGATGAACCGGATGAAGCNCGCGCTTTGATTCAGAACGCGCTTGGCTTCGCCTTGGCAGCCCAGAAGGATTACGAGGGTGCCAGCAAGCACTACAANCTNGCCCTCAAAGCCAGNCCGGATTANCCCGTTGCCCTGAACAACCTCGCGTTTGCCCAAGACAANCTTCTGAACATTGAAGANGCCCTGAAGCTCTACCGGCAGACCCTCGAACTGGAACCAACCAACACGACGGCTCAGAGAGCTGTGAAGAAGTTGGAAAAACGGGTCTGATCAATCAGACCCATGGTCCCGTTCTCCGAATTTCACCACAGCGGTTGAACAGGAATCTCACCCTGACAGCTGCTGGTGAGTGCAAGACGTCCGCCCACACCAGTGGACGGGTCGGCCGAGTTGATCAACCGTGGAGATTGCCAACTGGTGGGGCTGAATCCCTGCAAGCCAAGAAACACACCACCCGGCTCGACGCCTGCAATCAGGGGATCACCCAAAGGGATCAGATCCAGCTGATCGGATTTGGCATGAANGTTGCCCTGAACCGGNGTCGTAACCGAACCGAGGGTCATGCTGCCGCGCAGGTCCACCATCTGACCCATGGCGGTGAGTGAGGTCAGCTCCAGGGTCACTTCGACGCTGGGGTTGCCGTCGAAGGGTTGAAAGGTGCCGCACCATGTGCGNGGCAAAGAGGACGCAAGGCTGACGGCGCGGGCCACAGGATCAAAACTCTCAACCTCGGTGTTTTCGGTTCCCATCGGAATCGCCAGCTGGATCGGATCGAGCGGCAGCTGGGGATTGCTTTGAAACGGCACCTGGCTGCCGACCGGAAGATCCATGGCGAGCAGGACAGGCATGAATAGAAAGGGATGATGTGGGCACGGTAGGCCCATTTGCTCAGGCGCGTCATGGTTTCCAGCAGTCCCAAACCCCAGAACGAAAGGGATGGCCTCTGCATCGGAGGCCGTCGCTTTCACAGCCGGCTGTTCACGGGCACCGGCAAATACCCGACGCTGCCGTTGATGCAGGAGAGCATCGAGCGGTCCGCCTGCGAGATGGTCACCGTGGCCGTACGCCGNGTGCAGGCTGTTGCCGCCGGCCATGCGGGACTGATGGAGGCCATTGACTGGACCCGCATCTGGATGCTGCCCAACACCGCCGGCTGCACCAATGCNGACGAAGCGGTGCGGGTGGCGCGCCTGGGTCGAGAACTGGCCAAGCTGGCCGGTCAGGAAGACAACACCTTCGTGAAGCTGGAGGTGATTCCAGACAGCCGACATCTGCTGCCGGACCCGATCGGGACCCTGCAGGCCGCCGAACAACTGGTGAAGGAGGGCTTCACCGTTCTGCCTTACATCAATGCTGATCCGCTGCTGGCCAAACACCTNGAGGACGCCGGCTGCGCCACGGTGATGCCCCTCGGCTCCCCGATCGGCTCGGGCCAGGGTCTCAACAATGCGGCCAACATCGCCCTGATCATTGAAAACGCNGGTGTGCCCGTGGTTGTGGACGCCGGAATCGGTGTNCCCAGTGANGCGGCNCAAGCGCTCGANATGGGTGCTGATGCCGTTCTGGTGAACAGCGCCATCGCCCTGGCTGGCGATCCACCGGCCATGGCGGAGGCCATGGCTCAGGCGGTGATCGCCGGCCGCACGGCCTTCCAATCCGGCCGACTGCCCCGTCGCGCGGAGGCCTCCCCAAGNTCACCAACCACTGGACGGATCCAGTCCTGATTCAGATGAAGAGANATGAAATGAGATGAAGCCTGCGACACATATCCAGTCGATANGCAATTGGACNCATAAGGTCCGTCCAGTCGCATTGGACCCATGCAGGTCACCACGGAAGACGGCGGANGNCTNAANGCNTNNGCCAAGGAGCCCCGCATGGANGTGATGGACCTGGAGACCAGCCGCAGCCGCGGCCGCAGCTCCATNCTGATGATGATCAGCGGCGCCGTTCTGGTGGCNGGCCTGATGGCCGTGACCGTTGCCATCAGCTGATCGGCAACGGACGAAAATCCTTGTAGTAGCTTGCCCGGAATGAGCNTTGCGCTCTTTCCTGCAGGAGTAAGGGGTGAAAGTTCTCGTTCTCGGCGGTGACGGCTTCTGTGGCTGGCCCTGTGCGGTGAACCTGGCGGATCAGGGCCATGAGGTTCTGATCATCGACAACCTCAGCCGCCGCAAGATCGACGTTGATCTGGAGGTGGAATCGCTCACCCCGATCACCAGCATCGGTGAACGGCTCAAGGCCTGGACGGAGATCGGCGGCAAGCCGATGCGCTTTGTCCACATGGACATTGCCCACGAATATCAACGGCTGCTGGATCTGCTGGTAGCCGAGAAGCCCAATGCCATNGTTCACTTCGCTGAGCAACGNGCTGCGCCCTACTCGATGAAGAGCAGCGCCACCAAGCGCTACACCGTGGACAACAACGTCAACGGCACCCACAACCTGCTCGCAGCCATCGTCGAGAGCGGTCAGGACATCCATGTGGTGCATCTGGGCACCATGGGCGTTTACGGCTANGGCTCCCACCGCGGCGCCACCATCCCCGAGGGGTATCTCAAGGTGGAGGTTCCCCAGCCGGATGGCAGCCGGTTCGAGGAAGAGATCCTCCACCCCGCCAGCCCGGGCAGTGTTTATCACATGACCAAGACGCTCGATCAGCTGCTGTTTCTCTACTACAACAAAAACGACAAGGTTCGGATCACGGATCTGCACCAGGGCATCGTCTGGGGTACGAACACCGAAGCCACCGACCGTGATCCGCGGCTGACCAACCGCTTCGATTACGACGGCGACTACGGCACGGTGCTGAACCGTTTCCTGATGCAGGCCGCCATCGGTTACCCACTCACCGTGCACGGCACCGGTGGCCAGACCCGCGCCTTCATCCATATCCGTGATTCGGTGCGCTGCGTGCAGCTCGCCCTCGAAAATCCGCCAACCCAGGGAGAACGGGTGAAGATCTTCAACCAGATGACCGAAAGCCATCAGGTGGGCGAACTGGCCAAGAAGGTGGCTGCCCTCACCGGCGCAGAGATCAACAACCTGCCCAACCCGCGCAACGAAGCGGTGGAGAACGATCTGATCGTGGACAACCGCTGCTTCATCGAGCTGGGTCTCAACCCCACCACCCTCGACAACGGCCTGCTCAAGGAAGTGGTGGAAATCGCCACCCGCTTCGCCGACCGTTGCGACCGCAACCGCATCCTGTGCAAATCCGCCTGGACCCGCACCCAGGCCGAGGCCATCAGTACCGCCTCCTGATTCAGCCCATCCCGTGAAAATCGCCTTCTTCACCGAAACCTTCCTGCCGAAGGTGGATGGCATCGTCACCCGTCTCACCAAAACGGTGAAACATCTGGTGGAGGCGGGTGATGAGGTGGTGGTGTTCTGTCCCGAGGGCTGTCCGGACAACTACATGGGAGCACGCCTGATCGGCGTTCCAGCCATGCCGCTCCCCCTCTACCCCGAACTCAAACTGGCCCTGCCGCGGCCTGCCGTATCCGAAGCGATCGACAGCTTCCAGCCGGACCTGATTCACGTCGTGAATCCAGCCGTGCTGGGCCTTGGTGGCATCTGGCTGGCCAAAACCAAATCGATTCCGCTGATCGCCAGTTACCACACCCATCTCCCCAAGTACCTCGAGCACTACGGCATGGGGATGCTGGAACCCCTGCTGTGGGAACTGTTGAAGGCGGCCCACAACCAGGCCCTGCTCAACCTGTGCACCTCCACAGCCATGGTGCAGGAACTCAGCGACAAGGGGATTCAGCACACCGATCTGTGGCAGCGCGGGGTTGACACCGACCTGTTCCGTCCGGAGCTGCGCAGCGATGCGATACGCCAGAAGCTGCTGGGAGGGCACGACGATCGCGGTGCCCTGCTGCTCTACGTCGGACGCCTGTCCGCTGAAAAACAGATCGAACGGATCCGCCCCGTGCTGGAAGCCCTGCCCGATGCCCGTCTGGCCCTGGTGGGGGATGGCCCCCACCGGCAGCAACTAGAGAAACACTTCAGCGGCACCGCCACCACCTTTGTGGGGTACCTGGCCGGCGAGGAACTGGCCAGTGCCTATGCCAGTGGCGATGCCTTCCTCTTCCCATCCAGCACGGAAACCCTCGGTCTCGTGCTGCTGGAAGCCATGGCTGCCGGCTGCCCCGTCGTGGGCGCCAATCGCGGCGGCATCCCCGACATAATCACCGACGGGGTGAACGGATGCCTCTACGAGCCGGATGGCACCGATGGCGGCGCCGCCAGCCTGATCCAAGCCACCCAACGCCTGCTGGGCAATGCACTGGAACGGCAGGGCCTGCGCAATGCCGCACGGGCCGAAGCGGAACGCTGGGGCTGGGCCGGAGCCACCGAACAGCTGCGGGGCTACTACCGCCAGGTTCTCAGCCGCGCCCTCACCGCTGCAGCCTGAGCATCAGCGCTGACGGGTTTTGCTCCATTCCGTCAGCACCGCCTTGGCCATCGGCAATGCATGCACGGACCCCCCACCGGGGGTGTTCTGGGCAAAGGCCACGACCACGATCTCGCCGTTCGGATAGGGGGCGTAGGAGCCGAACCAGGCATGGTCCGGTCCACCGGTGCTGTCTTCCGCGGTGCCCGTTTTGCCTGCAGCAGGGGGGATGCCGGGTCCATTGAGGTTGAATCCCGTTCCCGCAGACACCACCTTGCGCAACCCCTCCCGGATGGTCTTGAGCGTGGAGGGCTTCATGGCCACCTTGCGACGGTGCTCGCCATCCATCCAGTTGGTGCTGCCTTTGGCCAGATGCGGCGTCACCAACCAGCCCCCGTTGGCAAACACCGCGTAGGCCCGGGCCAGCTGCAACGGCGTGATCTGTATCACCGACTGACCGATCGAGGCGCTGGCCATGTCCTCCGGAATCCAGGGGACGGATCCGGGTGTTGCCCAGCCGCGGCCCTTGGCGGCCCAGCGTTCATCACCCACCAGCCCCACACTCTCCTCCCAGCCGATCTCAATGCCCGTCTTCTGCTGAAACCCCAGTTGATCCGCCGCCTGTTTCAACGCCACGGAACCCGCACCCACACCCACCTGATAGAAGAAAGTGTTACTGGAAAAACGCAGGGCATCGGCATAGCCGATGGTGCCGAATCCAGCCCCGTTGTGATCCGGGAAGCAATGGCCGCCGTAGGTGATGCAGGCCGTTGTCTGCAGCTTGGTTTCCGGCGGAAACTTGCCGGATTCCATACCGGCCATCGCGGTGACGGGCTTCCAGGTGCTGCCGGGGTCGTAGGGATTCATCGCCCGCGACAGCAAGGGCTTGGCCGGGTTGAAAAACAGGGCGTCGTATTCCTTCTGGGTGGTGATCAGCTTGGAAAAGAAATTGGGATCAAACCCGGGCTTGCTGGCCAAGGCCAGGATTGAGCCATCCTTCGGATCGAGGGCAACCACCGCCCCACCGGGTTTGTCTGCAAGGGCCTGTTCCGCCGCCCGCTGCAGGTCGAGATCGAGGGTCAGCGTGAGATCCTTGCCAGCCACCGACGGGCGATCACCAAGGTTGCGCTGCACCTCCCCCATGGCGTTCACCTCCAGCATCTGCCCGCCCCACTTGCCGCGCAGATGAGCTTCATAGGCCGCCTCTACCCCCGTGCGGCCGATGCGATCGCGGATCTTGTAGCCCTTCTCAGCCAGAACCTCGTACTCCTGTTCCGTGATCGGCTGGGTGTAACCGAGGGCATGGGCCGCCAGGGTGCCATGGGGGTAGTGACGCAGGATGTCCACGTCCACCTGGGCACCCCTTAGTCCCAGGGCCTGTTCACGGAAGCGCAGCACCTGCTCCGCTCGCAGATCCAGCGCCAGGGTGGTGCGGTAGCCGTCTCGATCCGGACCGTTCTGACGGCGCTGATCGAGCAGATCTGGGTCCAGTTTCAGCAGCCGTGCCAAACGATCACGAAGATCAGGCCAAGCGCCTTCTCTCACCAGACGCGGCTCCAGATAGAGCGAATAGGTGAGGCGGCTGGAGGCCAGCACGCGACCTTTGCGATCCAGGAGGCGGCCACGAATGGGCGATCGCGGCACCAGACGGATGCGGTTCTCATCGGCCAGCTCGCGGTAGCGCGCTCCCTCCAGCAGTTGCATCCACACCAACCGGGCCACCATCGCGCCGCAGAACAGCAGCACCACCAGCAAAAGCACAAGCGGTTGCTGCCTCAGTCCGGTATGCCGCTGCTGAATCGAGCCCGCCATGGCTCAGTCCACTGAAAGATGAGCCTTGAGGGCCAACAGGCGCTGATCGATACGCTGCAGGGTCTCGAGCAGCTCCTCCTGATTCTCGGGAGGCTCGTCCACCGAAACGGAAACAGACATCACTGGATTGCCCAGACCAGGGCTCAACGCATCCAGCTGATCCCGCACGCTGCGGGCCGTCGGCTCACCCTCTTGTTTAAGGGTGTTGAGCGGATCATCCGAGCTGGTGGTGAACGCTTCAACCACCTTTCCGGGCCCGCCCTGTCGGGCCCTTTCCAGCACCGCCAGACCGACCGGCAACACCTCCTGCATCAAGGACAGTCGCAACTGCTCCAGTGGATTGTCAGAGCCGTGGTCGTCGGCCATGGGGCCTGTTCAGCGGATCCCAGTCTGTCCTGACGGAAGGGAGAGTGTCGGACAGGCCGATTGCCGGGCACCAACAGTCCAGCCACCGACGGCGCTGAGGACCATCAGCATCACCATCACCATCAGCGATTTGTGGGTGGTGTCCAGCACGATCCACTCACGCCAAGCCCTCCAGACCCTGCTGCGCTCAAAGCGGCGTTGCTCCCGTGTCACCTCACGGCTGCGGCGGCGCAGGGCCTTGTCCACCCAGCGCTCGAACGCCCGCTTCTTGGTGATCGTCATCTTGCGCTCCACCTCCAGCATCTGGCCGGAGCCCAGCTCGGGATGGAACGTGCCGATCAGATCCAGACTTTTAAGAAACATCTCCACTGCACCGTCATGAACGGCCATCTGATGGTCGTCCAACTGGCTCCAGTCCAGTTCGGGATAGAAACGGCGGCGGTTGGCCGTGATCTGGTCCTCGGTCAGCTGGCCGGGTTCGCGCAGCCAGCGATCGGTGTTGCTGTCGAACCGACGCCAGTAGAGGAAGGGATTGAGGTAGATCGTGCGCCCGCCCAGCTGAATGCTGTCCTGCTGCAGACGCTTCTGCAGTTGAGGATCCTGCTGTTGTGTCGCCGTCACATGTTCAGGGCTGGTGGCCCAAGGTATCGACCCCGGACCAGAGGATCCAGCCCTATTCCCACTCGATCGTGCCGGGAGGTTTGCTGGTGATGTCCAGGACCACCCGGTTCACCCCCTTCACCTCATTCACGATGCGGTTGGAGATCGTTTCCATCAGTTCGTAGGGCAGACGCGACCAGTCGGCGGTCATGCCGTCCTCACTGGAGACGCAGCGAAGCACCACCGGCCAGGCATAGGTGCGCTTGTCGCCCATCACGCCCACCGAACGCACGGGCAGCAACACCGCGAAAGCCTGCCAAATGTCGTGATAGAGCCCTGCTTCACGGATCTCCTCACGCACGATCAGATCAGCATCGCGAAGGCAGTTGAGCTTCTCGTCGGTGACCTCACCCAGAATCCGGATGGCAAGACCAGGTCCGGGGAAGGGTTGGCGCCGCACGATCTCCTCCGGCAAGCCGAGGGCGCGGCCTACCTTGCGCACTTCATCCTTGAACAGCTTGCGCAGGGGCTCAACAAGTTTGAACTGCAGATCCTTGGGCAGGCCTCCCACGTTGTGGTGGCTCTTGATCTTCACCGCCACCCGCTCTCCGGTCTTCGGATCCACGTTGGTGCCGG
This sequence comes from Cyanobacteria bacterium TMED177, assembly GCA_002170825.1. GTDB lineage: Bacteria > Cyanobacteriota > Cyanobacteriia > PCC-6307 > Cyanobiaceae > Parasynechococcus. Next base: position 7,891 of record NHIA01000016.1, on the reverse strand, counting down.
CGCTCTCGATCACATCCGGATACAGGGTTCCCTGGGCCAGATAATCGAATGGTCCGAGGCGCTTGCTCTCCTCCTCGAACACCCTGATGAATTCCGTGCCGATGATCTTGCGCTTCTCCTCGGGATCGGTGATGCCCTTCAGCTTCCCGATGAACCGCTGNCGCGCATGGATGTACTCAACGTGAATGTTGAACTTGCGATCGAAGAAATCCATCAGGAACTCCGGCTCCCCCTTCCGCATGAAGCCCTGGTCAATGAACATGCAGGTGAGCTGATCGCCGATCGCCTTCTTCAACAAAAAGGCGAGGGTGGATGAATCAACACCTCCGGACAACGCCAGCAGCACCCGTTTGCTGCCCACCTGCTCGCGCACNANGGCGACGGCCTCGTCGATGAAGGCACTGGTGGTCCAGTCCGGATCACAACCGCAAACGTGGTANACGAAATTGCGGATCAGGGCCATGCCGCAGGTGGAGTGCACCACTTCCGGATGAAACTGCACGCCATAAAGACGACGCTGCAGATTGGCGACAGCCGCCTCAGGGGTGTTGGCCGTGTGCGCCAGACGCACAAAGCCCTCCGGCAGCGCCTTCACCGAGTCGCCATGGCTCATCCACATCGTGGAACCGTTGGTGACGTTGGTGAGCAAATCCGTGGGATCGTCCACCTCAAGTGGTGCCTTGCCGTATTCGGCCTTGCCCGGCGCCGCCTCCACCACACCGCCGAGTTGCTGCACCATCAGCTGCATGCCGTAGCAGACGCCCAGCACCGGAATTCCCAGCGTCCAGATCTCCGGATCACACAACGGTGCGTGCTCCGCATACACCGAACTGGGGCCGCCGCTGAGGATGATCCCCTTGGGTGCGATCCGTCGCAGCTCGTCTGCGGTTGTGCTGTAGCCGAGCACGAGCGAGAAGACCTCCGTCTCACGGACGCGCCGGGCGATCAACTCGGAGTACTGAGAACCAAAATCAAGGATGACGATTCCAGGCTGACGCTGACTGTCGGACGAGGGCTGCTGGGTCATCGATCCTCACGTGAGTCGCTCAGCGACACGCATCAATTGCTCACCCTAAAGAAGCGTTCTTTTGCCATTGGTCCATGCCAGCGCAGGCTTCGGCTGCGATCGAACAGCACCGCGCCGATCCGCATCGACCAGTCGCCGTAGCGATCGACATACGCCCTGCTGCGCCGCTCAACCGTGGATGCCAAGGCCAGGCCAAGCCGTTCGCGCAGGTCCAGCGGAAGCCCCTGGAAGGCAGCGTCGATGGAGGCCGCAGACCGCAGTTGTCGCAACTCGTCCAAGCCAAAACCAAGGTCCAGCCCCAGTGCGGTCAACACCTCCAAACGGCCATCGGCCAGATGGTGATGGGTGTGAAAAATGCCACCGGCCAGCTTCACCAGCTTTCCGTGATAACCGAGGAGCAGCAGGTCCTGCACACCGGCTTCCGCCGCCGCCACCAGCACCGGACCCAGCCAATTGCCGACCTTGAGCAGGGGGGCAAGACCCATGCCGCGGGCCAGATCCAGACCGTTCTCTCCGATCACCAACACCAACGACCCTGTGAAACCGGGCTCCTGCGTTTGACGGCGCAGGGCATCCAGCACCTGCTGCAGCTGATCGGGATCGGCACTGCGTTGCACCGCGGCCTGGGTTCCGATCAGCGCCAGGCCATCCACAACCCCGAACGCNGCATTGCTGGTGCGAGCGGCCAGCGTTCGCCCTTGGGGCAACACCGGTTCCACCACCAAACCGCGTCCNTGGGGAAGCAACGGCAGCAAGGAGCTCTCCATCAGGGCATGGGCATAGGCGGAAACACATGGATCGCCGCCGGCCCCAAGCGTTCCGACACCGTCGCCGGCCCTCACCTGCAGCGCTGGGTCCGCGGATGCTGACCAGGCCACCCGCACCCAGATCTCCAGATCACGGGTGAGGTCCAGCCCAGGGCCTGGATCACAGCGACTGATCGCCATCGCCTGCTCACCTGAGAGACGCGCAGCCGATTGCACCGGCACCAGCAGGGGTTCGCCGCCATCAGGCTGCGGCAGATGCTGCTCCGGTTCAAACGGATGGCCGAGCAGGGCCTGGAGTGCAGCCCGCGCTGCGGCTGCCACCCAGACCGGAAGGGTCAGACCAGTGGACGTGACCTCCATGGGCGGGGATCGATCGATGGGAGAGGAAACGCTGTTTTCTAGACTCACCGATTGGCTGCCCCAGCACTGTGCAGGACAAGCTCACCCTGATGATCCCGGGTCCCACTCCGGTTCCCGAGTCGGTGCTGAAGGCCATGGGTCGCCACCCGATCGGTCACCGCAGCGGCGAATTCCAGGCCATCGTGCGCCGCACAACCGAGCAACTGAAGTGGCTGCATCAAACCGAGGATGATGTGCTGGTGATCACCGGCAGCGGCACGGCCGCCATGGAAGCCGGGATCATCAACACCCTCAGCCGCGGCGACCGGGTGCTCTGCGGCGATAACGGCAAATTCGGCGAGCGCTGGGTGAAGGTGGCCCGCGCCTACGGCCTGGAGGTGGAAGTGATCAAGGCTGAATGGGGCCAACCCCTGGACACTGAAGCGTTCCGTCACGCCCTGGAAGCTGACGGAAGCAAAGCGATCAAGGCCGTGATCCTCACCCACTCGGAAACCTCCACTGGGGTGATCAACGACCTGGAGACCATTGCCCGTCACGTGAAGGCCCATGGGACGGCTCTCACCATTGCCGACTGCGTCACAAGCCTGGGTGCCACGAACGTGCCGATGGATGCCTGGGCCATCGATGTGATCGCATCCGGTTCACAGAAGGGCTTCATGCTCCCGCCTGGGTTGAGCTTCGTGGCCATGAGCCAACGGGCCTGGCAGGCCTACGAACGCTCGGATCTACCGAAGTTCTATCTCGATCTGGGGCCGTACCGAAAAACTGCTGCCAAAGACAGCAACCCCTTCACACCGGCAGTGAATCTCTACTTCGGCCTGGAAGCAGCCCTCGACTTAATGCAACAGGAAGGGCTTGAACAGATTTTTGCCCGGCACGCTCGCCACCGTTCCGCAGCCCAAGCGGGCATGAAAGCGATTGGCCTGCCGCTCTTCGCCGCAGAGGGCCATGGCAGTCCGGCAATTACAGCTGTTGCGCCTGAGGGAATGGATGCTGAACAACTGCGCAAAGCTGTGAAAGAGAAATTCGACATCCTTCTTGCGGGCGGCCAGGATCACCTCAAGGGTCAGGTGTTCCGCATCGGACACCTCGGCTTTGTCTGTGATCGTGATGTTCTGACAGCGGTGTCGGCCATTGAAGCCACGTTGCAGTCCCTTGGACTTCATCAGGGCACAATGGGCGCTGGGGTGGCGGCTGCAGCGGCAGCCCTAGGCTGATCCAAATCGCAGATCCCGCAAGGGATCATGCCATTNTGCGGGTGTAATTCAGTGGTAGAATGTCAGCTTCCCAAGCTGAACGTCGCCGGTTCGAATCCGGTCACCCGCTTGAACTCNACGAGTCCTCAGGTTCGAGGCTTGATCAACTGCATCACCTGTGGGCCAGCACTCTGTGCCCGGCGCTCCTGNGCAAGGGCTTTCAGAATTAATGATCCNGCTTCAGAAAACTGACCCATTTCTGCAACACGTCGGGCTTGTTCAAACAATGCGCGCGCAGCATTGTCATGTTCNGCGCGTTGATCAGAAGCTGCGTTTGGCTTGGCAAGGATGAGAGTCAATGTCTAACGTGATTGCCCGATCATCAAAAAGATTAGCNTTCACTTTCGTACTTACAAGCCTTTCTGAACTAGAGCACACAAATTGGATCATGCTCNACTGATCAATCGNGATTGATCAGGTTCCCGGCTCTTCAGCATTGCCACCAAGATCAGCAATGCGATCGCGGAGTGTGGAACAACGAAGCTGATCACCCCTGGCTTCGGCAACAGCGAGGGCGAATTCAAGCTTCTCAAGCTGATGTCCACCCTCAACGAAGCCCGAACGTGAGCGAACGGTGAGCCCGTGGATTGTTTTGGAGTGGGTCATGACGGTGCAAGCACCTGAGGCAGGGATGGTGGAGGCCATAGTTGCCTTTCTTTTTATTTTGGCATCCGCCGCCACCCCTATGCGGCCATTTCGTGACCGTCATGGTGGTGATGGTCGTGCTGGTGGTCCACCGCTTCGAAGTCATGGTGGGCCTGCTCGCCGGTGGGAGCCTCAGTGGATTGCAGCAACTGACGGGTTTCCTGGAGCAGCTGCTCGATGCCGTCCAGCGTTGCCAGCTCCTCTTCGGGCACCCGCTGCGCTGTGTCCAACTGCTGACGCATCTGGAGCTCCAAAGCCTCCTGCCGTTGCTCCAGCTTCACCAGGCGCTGCGACAGGGTCGTGATCGTCTGAGCCAGGTCTTCAGCCGTGCGGGTGATCCTGAACGACACGGACGATGTCATGGCCGGGTGGGAACTCTCAGCCGATGACAGCACACGAATGGCGGTGCCTCAAGATCGAATAACCCCGTCCCCCATCGTGTCCGATGCCTCCTCTGGCAACGCTGCTGCTGTATTTGCTGGCCGGAACGGCGGTGGGACTGCTCGCTCTGCTGAGTGGAATCCCGGCTGCTCCCTTGGCAGGAGCCCTTCTGGGAGCTGGTCTGCTGAGCATGAGCGGCAAACTTGAACCCGCTGCCTGGCCGCCTGGAACCCGAACGGCTCTTGAAATCGGCATCGGCACGGTGATTGGCACCGGACTCTCCCGTGCCTCCCTCGATCAATTGCAAACCCTGTGGCGGCCAGCCCTGCTGATCACCCTCACGCTTGTGCTCACCGGCATCGTGGTCGGACTGTGGAGCAGTCGTTTGTTGGGGATCGATCCTGTGATCGCCGTGCTGGGAGCAGCTCCCGGTGGCATCAGTGGCATGAGTCTGGTGGGTGCTGAATTCGGCGTGGGTGCTGCTGTGGCTGCCTTGCACGCGGTGCGCCTGATCACCGTTCTCCTGGTCGCCCCGCTGGTGGTGCGTCTGATCAGCCCTGGACACTGAACAACNTATCGATACTTTGNGCNGAGAATGATGNCCNCNTTCATGTCTCGCCCCACTGGTTATCTGGCCCTGTGCACCCTCGGCTTGATCGGNGGGTTGCTCNGCAGTCAGGTTGCCGTGATGGCCGGGAGCCGATCCGAGGAACAGGGCGCCAAGATTTACTGCTTTATGCGCAGCAGCGGCAACGCCCACGACGTGAGCTGGAAAGCGGCCTACGCGCTGATCAAGCGTCAGGGCCGNGGCCTGTTCAAAACCTCACCCGCANCATGCTTCTGTGATGATCACCGAGGCCGTGGTCAAGGACCCCGGCCAATTCCCCGACTGCGGTCAGTACCTCGGCGATCTCTTCGGCGGGGCGACAACCGCTTCAGCCGCAAGCCTTGGCAAAACCTCTAAGGACACCACCTCCACAACCAGCAGCGACGACGCCTACGGCATCACCGACGACGCGCGTTATTCCTACTGAGCAGACTTGGCTTGGCTGGCTTTTTCTATCCGCCTGCCTGGTGATCACCGCCGGCTGTCAGCCTGCACCGCCACCTCAAGCTGACGTTGACACCACACCGCTGAGCTGCCTGGAGGATTTCTCATCCAAGCGCCTGAGCGCTGTGCTTGAGCGCTGCAACACCATCGTTGGTTCGATGCCGGGACAACCCGAACCCCTGCGCGATCGAGCCCTCGTGCTCAGCCTCAACGGACAGCACGACCAGGCTTGCAGCGATGTGCAGCAAGCGAAGGGTTTGCTCACAGCAGCNTCAGACCCGATGCTGGTGCACGAATTGACCGTGCGTCAGGCCACCTGCAAACANCGGCGCACCATCGACGGCAAGGACTGANGCTCCAGGGCGACGCGCCGAGGCCCCAGCAGAATTTCGATGCGTTCTGCCTTGCTGGCGACGAGACCATCCACCAACTGATCAGCTGGACCGAGTTGCGGCCAGTGACAGGTCAGACCCAGATCACCCATTCCCAGCCGGTGACAGCGATCCTCGGCCTGATCCACATCGCCTGGTGTCCAGGGGCGTTCCAGCAGCACCACATGGCGAGCTCGGTGCAAGGTGAACCCCAGGGCTCCGGTGCCGAAGGTCGCCAGCAACAGCGCCTGCTCTCCACTTTGAAACCGATCCACCGCCTCCTGGCGGTCCATCGGCCGCTGGCGACCGGTGAGCAGCTCACCCCCAAGGCGTTGCTGGAGAAGCCGCAACGGATCAACAAACGCGCTGAACAGNACCACAGGCTCTCCNGATGAGAGCAGGTTTCGCAGCAGGATCTCCACCGAGGGCAGCTTGAATTCGGCCGANATCCGGCGCAGGGCTGTCAACACCGCCAACGGCTCCGCATCAGANCGAACCTCGCCGCANCGGGCGCGGNGGCGGTAGTCCTCCACCACAAGATCAATGCGGTGGTCAAAACCACGGGCCTCAGCCTCCTCCAGCACGATCCGATGCTCACGGCGCTGTTTGGGAGGCAGCGCCAACACCTGCGCTTTGCGTCGATGCAAGATCAGCGGACGGGTCAGACGGCGCAATTCCTCCAATTGGGTGGCACCGCTTGACTGCCAGCGGCGCTGTCCCTGCTGATCGCGCCAATGCCCCTGGCAGTAGCGCTCTTCGAACTGCCGCTGATCACGGGCGATCGGATGGTCCATCGCAGCCAGCAAGGGGTAGAGCTGCACCGGTCGGCCATTTTTCATCGGCGTGCCGGTGAGCATCCAGATCGCCCTCAGGCGGGGATGGCGGGCCAGTCGCAGCAATGCCGCAGTGCGCTGGGCCTGGAGAGTCTGGGCGAAATGGGCCTCATCCACGATCAACAGGGTGCCCGCACGCGGCAGCTCATCCGGCAAGCGAGCCCAGCTGACCAGTTCAGGGTTGAGATCAACCGCCTCGGCTTCTCTTCGCCAATGGGCATGCAGACCCACCGGAGCCACCACCATCAGGCGCACGTCGCTGCAACGGACCATGGCCCGTGCCGCCAGGAGCGCGGTGAGTGTTTTTCCCAGACCCATCTCATCGGCGAGAACAGCTCCTCGACGGGCCAACAGCCAACGGGCTCCCGTCCGTTGGTGGGGGAGGGGGGTCCGCCCATCGGGGAGAGCACACGCCAGATCAGCCTCAGCCACCAGCCTGCGGTGAGGCGGCAGCGGCGGTAAGGGATGGTCACACCAGTCCAGCCACTGCTGCAACTGGGGGGTGACCGGAAAACGTTGACCCAGGGCAGCCTGCAAAGCAGCGGCTGAAGACAGAGGGAAATCCCATCCTTGTCCTGTTCCGCGCCAATGGCCTTTGGGCCGAATGCGCCTCAGCTGAGCCTGCGTGACCGCATCAAAAGGACTCACCACCCGGATCAATCCGGATGGTGAAAGGCCAAGACTGCAGCGGGGCGTTGCTGAGGCGGGGATAAATCACCCTCACAAACAATCACTTTAAGGGGGCCGGAAGGTAAAACAAGGGGCTTCGTCACACACCATCCGACAGGCAACCAGATCTCCAAAGTGCAGTCTTCGACACATTGACGGCCGAAGCATCCGCGGCACAATTTCGGCAACCGAAAACATTCGGATGCATAACAGGGATGCAGTTTTTCTCGATGAACTCTGCCCCAAGTTACGCGTTCGACGATGGAGACAATCGCTTCACAAATACACGGGTAAAAGTTGTATTTATTGCGGAAAACCTTCTGAATCAATTGATCACATCCTTCCTCGTGCGCGGGGTGGTTTAAGCGTCACCGAAAACTGTGTTCCCGCCTGCCTCTCCTGCAACGGGCACAAATCCGATGCCGATGTGTTCGATTGGTACCGGCGTCAACGCTTTTACGATCCGCGGCGCGCCATGGCGATCCGTGCCTGGATGGATGGCGATCTACGCCTGGCTTTACGGCTGCTGCA
>NHIA01000015.1 GCA_002170825.1 Cyanobacteria bacterium TMED177 | reverse complement strand
GTGGGGTTGGGGTTCTTTCCAGCCAGATCCTTGTCCAGGGAGATGCCGTTCAGGGCACGGGCACCAGCAGCCACGGAAGGCTTGAGGTACTCACCGGACTTGTTCTGCAGAGCAGCGGCGACAACGTTGCCCTTGATGTAGGACTGGTTGACGTAACCGATGGCGCCCAGACGGTTCTGGATAACACCGGCAACACCGGAGTTGCCCTTGGCGCCCACGCCGGAGGGCCACTTGACGGACTTGCCGGTACCCAGGGTCCAGGTGCTGGAGAAGGCCTCCATGGAGTTGGTGAAGGCCTTGGTGGTGCCGGAACCGTCAGAACGGTGCACCCAGGTGATGGTGCCGGGCTGACAACCCAGCTCTTGCCAATTCCTGATTTTGCCCATGGCGACCCTGACGGCCTGCTCCTGGGTCAGCTTCAGATCGCAACCGGGCTTGTTGTAACCGAAGGCGATGGTGCCACCCACCATGGGGATCTGGACAACGCCACGCTTGACCTTGGCCATGTCCTTCTTCTTCATCGGATCATCCGATGCACCGAAGTTCACGGTCTGATCGATGAAAGCCTTACGGCCTGAACCGGAACCAACAGCCTGGTAGTTGACCTGAGGACCACCGGACTTGGCCAGATCAGCAAACCAGCGCTGGTAAATCTTGGCAGGGAACGAAGCACCAGCGCCGTTCAGCTTGGGCGCGGCGGAGGCGGACATGCCAGCCCCAAGGGCAAGCACGGAAGAGACAACGAGAGCCTTCTTGACGAAGCTCATGGGAGGCCTTAGGGGAAATTGGCGTCCTAGGAGTAGCTAAACGCGAACGATTCCGTCGTTAGGGGGAGGTTAAGAAGCAGCAAATCTCCAGGCCTCATGCTGGTTTTCGCTTATGTGATTGACTTCGTCAACATGACCATTTCGGTTTTCCCTACCTACTCGCGCTGTAATCGTGTGGACACGCTGTAGCGATCAAGCCAGCGATTGATGCGTTGCCGCTGTGCAGGGGGCACCTCCTCCAGCAGCTGTGACAGTTCCTCAGCTCCAATCCTGCGCAGGGCGCGCACATCGACATGCCACAGCGCTTCAGCCTCGCGGATCAACCGTGCCCAAGTGCGCACCTGCTGCCATTCGCGCAGACGGCTCTGGAGTGGGTGGTGCTGACGGTGGATGAAAACGACCATGAATCCACCTTGAAGAACGGAGGATCGATCCGGTGAAATCAACCCAGTCGCTTCGGAGTGATGAAGCAAAAGAGCACGGCCGACGCATCCGTTGCTCAGGCCACCCTCTGATCCGCATCGAAATCGACGGGCACAACAGGAAAGCCGAGAGAGGTGGTTTCCCGTTCGCTCAGTCGTCGCGTCCAGGCTCCTTTGACGGGGTCATTCCAACGGAAGCCCGCCTCACGGGCGAGATGGCGGTCTTCGTAAGACACCCGCGCCCGCATCAGACGACGGGGCTCCATGCCCAGACGCAGCATCTGTTCCAGGTCGTCGCAGCGGGCGAACACCTCTGCCAGGTAAATGCAGTCGGTCAGAGCGCGATGGGCTGACCAGACGGGGACGCCATAGGCCAGCGCCAGATCCCGAACCGACGGGCGGGAACGCAGCTGGCGGTCAGCAGGCCAGCGCAGATCCTCCATGGTGCACAACCACGGGCAGTGGATGGCTGGAAGCTGACCGTGCCCGAACCACTGCCGGTCAAAGGCAGCGTTGTGGGCCACCACCACATCAGCTGCCGCAACAAGCGTCTCAAACCAGACCAGGGCCTCCCGCCAGGGCTGGGGACGCTGGCTCACGGCAGCGGGAATGCGGTTGATCGGTTCAGCCGCATTCACCTGCACCGGCAACAGAAAGGACTGCTGCGCCAACACGGCACGTGCCGCGACATCGAACAGGATCACTCCGATTTCCACACACTGGTCCTGATCGGGATCCAGCCCTGTGGTTTCGGTGTCGAGAATCAGGATGGTGGCGGGAGCGGAAGGCTCAGCCGAGCGCACCGGCTGCGGTTCGTCCCTGGTCTGCGGCTGCAGGGCCGGATTCACAGCGGGCAGCTCAGATTGCTGCGGCGGTGCCGAATCAGACGGCTGCTCGGGCAGAGCTCCCAGCAGGTTCAACTGATCAGCCATTGGCCATCTCCCATCCCCGCACCGATTCTCCCGCTCGACGCAAGGGACCAGCTTCCTAGGGTTCGCCCCTGTTCAACCAAGCGGATGGCCCTCGGCATCGGCGATTCCCTGCCCAGCTTCAGCCTCGAAGATCAGAACGGGGAGCAACGCTCCCCCGACGCGGTCCGCGGCCGCTGGCTGGTGCTGTTCTTTTATCCCAAGGACGACACCCCGGGCTGCACCATTCAGGCCTGCAGCTTTCAAGCCAGCAGCATCGACTTCGAGGGCCTGGGCGCTGAGGTCTGGGGCATCAGCGGTGACGATGCGGTCAGCCATCGGCGGTTCGCCACGCGCCATGGCCTCACCTACCCCCTGCTGTGGGATCGCAACAACAGCCTCCGCCGCCGCCTCGGGGTGCCCAAAGCGCTTGGCCTGATGCCCGGCCGTGTCACCTATGTGGTGGATGGGGATGGGGTGATCCGTCACGTGTTCAGCAACCTGCTGGATGGTCCCGCCCATGTGCGGGAAGCGAAGCAGGTCATTGCGTCCCTGCAGAACTGATCTGACATGAACTGGCGTCAGCAGGGCACGATCTGGCGGATCAGTCCCCCTCAACCGATCGGGCAGGTGGACTTCATCGGCGGCAGCTATCTGGCCGCCACACCCCAGGTGAGCTACCGGCGCCTGCTCGAGGATCTGGGCAAAGCGGGGCTGGCGGTGAACGCCTGGGCCTACGTGCCCGGCTTCGATCATCAAAGCCAGGCAAGGGAGGCCTGGGCTGCGTTCCGGACCGCTCGACGGGAGCTCGAGGAGCGGCACGGCAGTTTGCCCACACCACTTCGACTTGGCCACAGCCTCGGCTGCAAGTTGCACCTGCTGGCCCCGGATGGTGGGCGCAACAGCAGCGGCCTCGTGGCCCTGAGCTTCAACAACTTCCAAGCGGAGCAATCGATTCCGCTGCTGGGGGAAATCGCTCCCCGGCTCGGGGTGGAAACAGAATTCAGTCCGGGACCGGGAGAAACCCTGCGGCTGATCAGCCGCCACTATCAGGCGGAGCGCAACCTGGTGGTGCGTTTCGGTCGTGATGAACTGGATCAGAGCGACGATCTGGTGGACGCCCTCAATCAACGGGAGCGGAACGACACCGAGCTGCTGCATCTGCCCGGCGATCACCTCACACCAGCCAGTGCGGGGTTGAGGCGAACCCTGCTGGGCAGCTGGGCCGATGATCCGAAACGGGTGGATGTGATGCGTCGGCTGACGGCGGCCATCTGCCGCTGGAGCGGCTGAATCAGCCGCGCAGCCGATCCAGCACGGAGCGATCCTCCAGGGTGCTGGTGTCACCACTCACCTCCTGACCGGAAGCCAGAGCCCGGAGGATCCGGCGCATGATCTTGCCGCTGCGGGTCTTGGGCAGAGCATCACTGCAGCGGATTTCATCCGGGCGGGCGATCGGTCCGATCTCCTGTCCCACATGGGCCCGTAATTCCGCTACCAGGGCATCCGTGGCATCCCGCCCGCTTTCCAGGGTGACAAACGCAACGATGCCCTCACCCTTGAGGTCATCGGGACGGCCGACAACGGCGGCTTCCGCCACGGCGGGATGGCTCACCAACGCCGATTCGATCTCCATCGTGCCGAGGCGATGACCGGACACATTGATCACGTCATCCACCCGGCCCATCACCCAGAAGTAGCCATCGGCATCGCGGCGGGCACCGTCACCGGCGAAGTAGAGGTAGGAGCCATCGGCGGGACGGATGTGCTCCCAGTAGCTCTCCCGGAAACGCTGCGGGTTGCCATGCACCGTCCGCATCATCCCGGGCCAGGGAGCACGGACTGCGAGATAGCCACCTTCATCGGCGGCGCAGCTGTTGCCTCCGGCATCAACAATGTCGGCCTGAATGCCGGGCAACGGCAGGGTGGCGGATCCGGGTTTGGTTGGGGTGGCGCCGGGGAGGGGGCTGATCATCACGCCACCGGTTTCGGTCTGCCACCAGGTGTCCACGATCGGGCAGCGGTTGCCGCCGATCACCTCCCGGTACCAGATCCAGGCTTCAGGGTTGATTGGCTCACCCACCGTGCCCAGCAGGCGGAGACTGCCCATGTCGAACTGATCCGGAACAGCCCGGCCGCTCTTCATGAAGGCACGGATGGCCGTTGGAGCGGTGTAGAANATCGTGATGCCGTGCTTCTGGATCAGTTCCCAGAAGGCACCGGGGTTTGAGGGTCTCGGGGCCCCCTCGTACATCACGGTCGTGGCGCCATTGGAGAGGGGCCCGTAAACGATGTAGCTGTGGCCGGTGATCCAACCGACATCGGCGGTGCACCAGTAGATGTCGTCCTCGCGGATATCAAAGATCCACTGGAAGGTGAGATGGGCCCAGAGGTTGTAACCGGCTGTGGTGTGNACCACACCCTTGGGCTTGCCGGTGGAACCGGAGGTGTAGAGCACGAACAGGCGGTCTTCACTGGCCATCGGCACAGCAGGGCAGTCGCTGCTTTGCCCCTCCACCAACTCATGCCACCACTGGTCGCGGCCGGCGACCATCTCCACAGACTGCTGGGTGCGCTGCACCACCAGCACCCCTNTAACGGTGGGGCAGGCACCATCGGCAAGGGCAGCATCCACCGCGGGCTTCAGCGACACGGGTTTGTCCTTGCGGAACCCACCATCGGCGGTGATCACCGCCTTGACCTCCCCATCGATGAGGCGGTCACGCAGGGCTTCGGCCGAGAAACCACCGAAGACCACCGAGTGCGGTGCACCGATGCGGGCACAGGCNAGCATCGCGATGGCCGCCTCCGGGATCATCGGCATGTAGAGGGCCACGAGATCCCCCTTGCTGATGCCCATCGCCTTNAGGGCATTGGNCGCTTTGCAGACCTCNGCGTGCAGTTCGCGGTAGGTGAAACGGCGCACATCACCGGGCTCCCCTTCCCAGATCAGCGCGGTCTTCTCAGCGGTGGGGCCATCCAGATGACGGTCCAGACAATTGAAGGAGAGGTTGGTGGTACCGCCCTCGAACCAGCGGGCGAACGGTGCATCCGACCAGTCCAGAACCGTGTGGAACGGTTCGAACCAGTGCAGTTCGCGGCGNGCTGCATCACCCCAGAACGCATCGGGATCGGTGCGGGCGGCCTCCGCCATCGTCCGGTAGGCCTCAAGGCTGCCGATGCGGGCCTTGGCGGACACCTCCGCCGGAGGATCGAACACCCGCTGCTCCTGCAGAATGCTTTCNATCGTGGTGTTGGACTCGGTCACGGCAGACGGGCCAGGCGCTTCAGTCGAAAGGGTAAGGAGCGGACCAACGCTTGATCCATGTCCCGTATCAATCCGTCGGACGCGGCGGAGGGTTTGACTGGTATGGACCAGGGTTGCTGTACCGGATTGCTCGCCCCTCCCGCTGCCTGCCTGTTTGATCTGGATGGGCTGCTGCTCGACACCGAGCCGCTGCACGGACGGGGCTGGTCGGAAGCAGCCGCCCATTTCGGAGCGAGCCTCAGCAAGGAGCAGCTGCTGCAACTGAAGGGCCGCCGGCGCCTGGATTGCGCCGCCCAGGTCGACGGCTGGCTGCCATCCCCGGTGGGCATCGAGGCCCTGCTGGCTGTTCAGCAGCCGATCGTGCGCGCCCTGCTGCCGGGAGCCCAGGCGATGCCCTTCGCGCAGAAGCTGGTGGAGCATTGCCACACCAGTGGCATCCCGATGGCTCTGGTGACCAGCAGCAGCCTGGATGCGGTCGCCTTCAAAACGGCCGCGCACCCATGGCTGNACTGCATCCAGCTGCGGGTTCACGGCGATGATCCCGAACTCAGGGCCGGCAAGCCCGATCCGGAACCGTTTCTGCTGGCCGCCCAACGGCTGGCGGTGAACGCTTCCGATTGCTGGGCGATGGAGGATTCAAGGGCAGGAACCGCATCAGCGTTGGCTGCGGGTTGCCAGGTGTGGGTGCTGAGCGCCGAGCCTTGCACTGCTGATCNACAAGGCAATCNCCGCACGGTGGACAGCCTGGGGGTGGTCCTGGATCAGCTGATCAGCGTCAGTACAAGCGGCTGAGCACGAAGTCCGGCAGCTCCAGCAAGGCCCGTTTGGAGGGGGAGTCGGTCATCCAGGCCAGGGAATCGCGCGCTTCGCGCGCAAAGGTTTCCGCCAGTTCCCGCGTGCGGGGAATGGCTCTCGAGGAACGAACCATCTCGAGAGCCTNGTCGAGATCACCGGATTCNCCGAGCTCACGGTCGATCAGGGGCTTCAGGGCGGGGTGTTCCTCCATGGCATAGAAGGTGGGCGCCGTGAGGTACCCGCTGGCCAGATCACTGGCAGCAGGCTTGCCGAGCTGCTGGTCGCTTCCAGTGAAATCGAGGATGTCGTCCACCACCTGGAAGGCCAGACCCAGCTGACGCCCGAAGCGATAGAGACCATCGAGCTCGGATGGGGCACAGCCACTGAGCACCCCGGCGGCACGGGCACTGTTGGCAATCAGGGATGCCGTTTTGCAGTAACTCTTCTCCAGATAGGTCTCAAAACTCTGGTTGGTGTCGAAGCGGAACAGTCCCTGCTTCACTTCACCGTCAGCCAGATCCATGATCACGCGGCTGAGCAGCTTCACGACCTCAAGGTCATCGAGGTTGGCCAGGTGCCAGCTCGCTTGCGCAAACAGAAAATCACCCGCCAGCACAGCCACACGGGCATCAAAACGGCTGTGAACGGTGTCCACACCACGCCGGGTGGAGGCCTCGTCCACCACGTCGTCATGGACCAGTGAGGCGGTGTGGATCATCTCGGTGATCTCTGCCAACCGGCGATGACGCGGGGTCAGCTGACCATCGGCCGCCAAGGCCCGCGAAATCAGCAGAACAATCCCCGGGCGCAGACGCTTGCCNCCAGCGCTGAACAGATGTTCAGCCGCCGCCTGAAGAATCGGGTGTCCAGCGCCGATGAGGCTGCGCAGGTCACCGAGCAGGGTCTCGAGATCGGTCTCGACCGGTTGCAGCAGCTCGGTAACGGTGATCATGAATCCCCTCGGCGCCGCGATCCTAGTGGCCATGGCCTCAGCGCTGCAGCTGTTCGAGGGTCACCTGAGGCCGGGCACCGAGCCAGGAGGTGGCACGGGTGGCGAAGCCGTCGGGATCCGCCGTGACGCAGAAGCGGCAGAGATCCATGTTCAACCGGCTGCCTGGTGTTGCTTTGGGCTGACCGAGCACGGCATCCAGCTGACGCGCCACACCGAGGGCAGGATCAATCAACTGCACGGAGTCCGGCAGCAGTTGACGCAGCAGGGGCTCCAGCAGCGGGTAATGGGTNCAGCCCAGCACGATCGTCTCCACGTCGGCATCGAGCAGNGGCTTGAGATAAGCATTGGCCACCAGGCGCAATTCATCGCTGCCGAGATCGCCGGACTCGATCAGGGGAACAAAGGCCGGACAGGCCTGTTCGGTCACCACAGCTCCAGGATGCAGCGCTTCGATGCTGACGCTGTAGGCGGCGGATGCAACGGTGGCGGGTGTGGCCAGAACGCCCACACGGCGGGTCTGCACCATGGCGGCGGCGGCACCGATCAGCCCGATGACCGGACCACCGGCCTGTCCTTCAGCCACGTCGCGAGCCAGGGCATTGGTGGTGTTGCAGGCCATCACCANCGTGGTCACCTGCTGATCCCGCAACCAGGCCACCACCTCCGCTGCGATCTGACGGATGTCCGCCGGGGTGCGGCTGCCGTAGGGAACCCGGGCGGTGTCGCCCAGATAGACGCAGGGGACATCGCCATGGCGTTCCAGCACACGGCGCAGCACGGTCAGTCCACCAACGCCGCTGTCGAAGAAGCCAAGCCGAGNCTGGGTCATCGCACCTCCTGGTTCAGATAGCTCAAGGTCGCCGTGGCGATGGCCAGGGCCAGGCGGCGGCGGTGATTGGCATCAGCCAGACGCGGTGCATCGATTTCACCGGTCACAAACCCCATCTCCACCAGAGCCGCAGGCATGGCGGTGCGTCGAATCACAAAGAAGCGCCCGCGGCGCACGCCACGGTTCGGCGTTCCAGGCGAAACNTCCATCATCTGCTGCTGCAGATAGCCGGCCAGCCGTGCCGAGCGCGGGTCAGAGAAGAAGAAGGTCTCGATGCCGTTCACATCGGGGCGCTGCATGCTCAGCGCGTTGGCATGAATGCTGATGAAGGCGGTGGCAGCAACCCGATTGGCCAGGGNGACCCGTGGCGGCAGATCAACATCCACATCGCCGGTGCGGGTCATCAACACGTCCACACCCCGCGCGCGCAGCAGCGCGGCCACCTGCATGGACACATCCAGCACCACATCGGTTTCGCGCAGACCGCGGATCCCGATGGCGCCGGGATCGGGTCCGCCGTGGCCCGGGTCGATCACGATCCGGTAGCGCCCCTGCGCGACGGTGGGCAACCCAGAAGGATCCACCGGCGTGCGGCTCGGTGCAAAACGAGCCGGCGGTCGCCAAGCCGTAGCGCGGCCACTCAGATCACCTTCGCCGATGTCATCCAATCCCCGAGTCGGCAAGCCGGTGAAGGTCAACTCCCAGCGGTCCGGGGCCGTNCCGCGCAACTTCAGTTGATCCGGATCAAGCCTGATCCCCGGCTGGAACTCCACCACCAGACGCGTTGCCCCGGGACGGGGTTTACCCAGGCGGATCTCCTTGACGGCGCCACGGCCGGACAGACGACGGGGAAAACGCAGCTCCCCCGGGAAGTCGATCCACACGCGGGTGCCTCGCCCATCGCTGGCTCCTTGAAAAAACGCCTCGGGCCGTGCATTCCGGCTGGTGCGCAGCTGGAGGATGCCGGTTTCCGTGAGGGCCCAGGCGGCCAACGCGCTGGCGGCCTGGGCAGGCAGAGACACCATCAGCAGACCAAGCTGCAGCACGACAGCCGCCAGCAGGCGTCGTCGGCGGGGTTTTGCCGCGTTCATCAGCCTCAGAACAGTGCGGGCTGACGGTGAAGAAGGCTGGGCATCTGATCGCGAACGTGGCCCTGATGAGCGGTGTTCACCGGCGCAATCGCGGCACCGGGCTGNACCCCAGCGTCAGCCAGCACCGTGCCCCAAGGATCGATCACCATGGCGTGGCCATGGCTGTGGCGACGTCCGTAATGCTGACCGGTCTGCGCCGGTGCCAGCACATAGGCGGTGTTTTCGATGGCGCGGGCCTGCAGCAGCACCTGCCAATGGTCCTTGCCAGTGAAGGCGGTGAACGCTGCGGGGATCATCAGCAGTTCGGCGCCGGCGCCGATGAGGTGACGGTAGAGCTCAGGGAAGCGCACGTCGTAACAGATGGACAGCCCCACCCGACACAATCCGGGGACATCGACAACGGGCGGCAGGGCATGGCCGGCATCCACCGTGGCCGACTCGCGATAGGTGTTGCCGTCGGGGAGATCGACGTCNAACAGGTGGATCTTGTCGTAACGCGCCAACAGCTGACCATCGCGGTCCACCANTTCCGCCCGGTTCAGGGTCCGGGTGCCATCGCCGACGGGCACCGGGAATCCACCNCCGAGCAGCACCACCTGATACCGCTGCGCCATCGTCACCAGAAAGCGGCTGCAACGCTCGGCCAACTCAGGTGCAAGCTCCACCCGCCGGCTGTCCTCGCCCATGAAGGCGAAATTCTCAGGCAACCCCACCAGATCCGCCCCACGGCGGGCCGCCAGGTCGATCTGCTCCTCGGCGGCATTGAAATTCAGATCAGGATCCTGACTGCTCGTGAGCTGTACGGCAGCCGCCAGAAAATCGCTCACGGATTCAAATCATTGGGCGGAATTTTAGGTGTGTTCAGACCGCCTGCAGCACCCCCGGACCCTGCTGCGTCGGGACGACATCCAGCTGATCCAAACCGGCGCAACAGCGGAAGTCGGCATCGTGATCACCCAGGCGAATCAGACGCTGGCCATGGCTGGCCGCGCGCAGACAAGCTTCCGGTTGATCCCGCCATTGCTGCCAGAGGGCCATGGCCGCTGTGGCCTCGTCGTTGGCGATCACGGTGGAGGGAGCAAGCTCCTGCAGGCGAGCCGCCAGGGCACCGGCAGCCAGAGAATCTTCGAGCGAATAGGCACCCTCCCAACCGCTGCCGACAATGGCCAGATGGCCGGGATTGCTGGCGATCAACCGCTGGGCCACAGCCTCACGGTTGGGCAGGGCGGCCGTGAGCAGAAGGGGAACCTGCCGCACGCGATCCAGGGCGCGGGTGCCGTTGGTGGTGCTCATGAACAGGCGTTTGCCGGCCACGGTGTCCGGCACCACGGCGACGGGTGAATTGCCAAGGTCGAAACCCGGGAGGGTCTGACCGCCCCGTTCCCCCAGCAGCAGGCGCTTGTCGGCTGGCCAGGCCGCAGCCGCTGCCCGCAGATCCTCCAGATCAGCAAAGGCCTGAACCGCCTCCGCGCCGTGGTGCAAAGCCCAGGCGATGGTGGTGGTGGCCCGAAGCACATCGATCACCACAGCCGCATCGGGACTGGTGTCGGCCGGCATCTCGGCTGGGACATGGAAGTAGGAAATCTGCATGGCCACGCTCGACATCGGCGTGCGACACAGTACCGAGACCGCAAGCGTCTGCTCCATCGCCCCCATGGCCCTGTTCCGATCCGGCCCGGCCACCCGGGACCTTCGCGGCTTTCTCCAGGTGCTGGAGCAACGCGGTCAGTTGAAACGGATCACGGCTCCGGTGGATCCCGATCTCGAACTCGCCGCCATTGCCGACCGGGTGCTCAGCCAGGGGGGACCGGCCCTGCTGTTCGAAAACGTGATCGGTTCCACCATGCCGGTGGCGGTGAACACCCTCGGCACGGTGGAACGGGTGGTGTGGAGCATGGGNCTGGAACNGGCCGAGCAGCTTGAGGATCTGGGGTCNCGGCTGGCGTTGCTGCAACAGCCCCGTCCGCCGAAGGGATTGCGGGAGACAAAGCAGTTCGCCCGNGTGTTCTGGGACCTGGTCAAGGCCAAGCCGGATCGGGATCTGATCCCCCCTTGCCGGCAGCAGATTTTCAAAGGCGACGANGTCAATCTCGACAACATTCCCCTGATCCGCCCCTGGCCGGGCGANGCNGGCGGCGTGATCACCCTGGGACTGGTGATCACGAAGGACCCGGAAACCGGCGTTCCCAATGTGGGGGTCTACCGGCTGCAGAAGCAGTCGGTGAACACGATGACCGTGCACTGGCTGAGTGTGCGTGGCGGCGCCCGCCACCTGCGCAAGGCGGCGGCCATGGGCAAGAAGCTGGAGGTGGCGGTGGCCATCGGCGTGCACCCATTGCTGGTGATGGCAGCGGCTACACCGATCCCGGTTCAGCTGAGCGAATGGTTGTTCGCCGGGATCTATGCAGGACAGGGCGTGCTGCTGGCACCGTGCAAGACGCTCGATCTGCAAGTGCCCAGCCACAGCGAAGTGGTGCTGGAGGGAACAATCACACCGGGAGAGGTGNTGCCGGATGGTCCCTTCGGTGACCACATGGGCTTTTACGGCGGCGTGGAGGACTCGCCACTGGTGCGGTTCCACTGCATGACCCAGCGGCGCAACCCGATGTTTCTCACCACCTTCAGCGGCCGGCCNCCNAAGGAAGAGGCGATGCTGGCGATCGCNTTGAACCGGATCTACACCCCGATCCTGCGCCAGCAGATCCCGGAGATCACCGACTTCTTCCTGCCGATGGAAGCCCTCAGCTACAAGCTGGCGGTGATCTCGATCGACAAGGCCTACCCCGGCCAGGCCAAACGGGCGGCGATGGCCTTCTGGAGTGCCCTGCCCCAGTTCACCTACACCAAGTTTGTGGTGGTGGTCGACAAGCAGATCAACGTGCGCGACCCCCGCCAGGTGGTGTGGGCGATTGCAGCCCAGGTGGATCCACAGCGGGACCTGTTCACGCTGGAGAACACCCCATTCGACAGCCTTGATTTCGCCAGCGAGCAGCTGGGGCTCGGCGGNCGGCTGGCCATTGATGCCACCACCAAGGTGGGGCCGGAGAAAAACCACGAATGGGGCGAACCGCTGAGTCGGCCAGCCGACTTGGAACAGAAAGTGTCCGAGCGCTGGTCCGAGCTGGGCCTGGATGATCTGGGGCAGGACGATCCGGATCCGGCCCTGTTCGGCTACGCNNTGGACCGACTGATTCAGGGCCTGAAGACCGGCCCATAGGATCAAAGGTCGACGCCGATGAAGGAGCCTTGAGCGCGACTGGCCAGCCGCANCACCCCCGTGAACTCAAGGCCGGAGGGTCGTTGTCGGGCCGGGTCAAGGTGCCTGGCGACAAATCGATCTCCCACCGCTCGCTGCTGTTCGGAGCGATCGCGGAGGGCACNACCACGATCGACGGGTTGCTGCCGGCGGAAGATCCCCTCAGCACCGCCGCCTGCCTGCGGTCGATGGGGGTCAGCATCAGCCCGATCAAGGCNGGGGAACAGGTGACGGTGAACGGTGTGGGCCTGGACGGCCTGCAGGAACCGGCGGCGATCCTGGATTGCGGCAACTCCGGCACCACGATGCGCCTGATGCTGGGGCTGCTGGCCGGAAAGGCGGGACGCCACTTCGTGCTGGATGGCGATGCCTCGCTGCGTCGCCGGCCGATGCGTCGCGTGGGGCAGCCCCTGGCCTCGATGGGTGCTGATGTGCGCGGCAGGGACGGTGGCAACCTCGCGCCATTGGCGGTGCAGGGGCAGACCCTGAANGGNACGGTGATCGGCACACCGGTGGCCAGCGCCCAGGTGAAATCAGCCCTGCTGCTGGCCGCACTCACCGCCAGCAGTCCCACCACCGTGATCGAACCGGCCCAGTCGCGGGATCACAGCGAACGGATGCTNCGCGCCTTTGGCGCAGACCTGGAGGTGGGCGGCGAAATGGGGCGTCACATCCACGTCCGTCCCGGAGCCACGCTGAAGGGCCAAANCGTCGTGGTGCCCGGCGACATCAGCTCCGCGGCGTTCTGGCTGGTGGCCGGTGCACTCGTGCCCGGAGCGGATCTCACGATCGAAAACGTGGGGCTGAACCCCACCCGTACCGGCATCCTCGAGGTGTTGGAGCAGATGGAGGCCCGCATCGAGGTGCTCAACCGGCGTGATGTGGCCGGCGAACCGGTGGGCGATCTGCGCGTCACCCACGGACCGCTCAAACCGTTTGTCTTCGGCGAGGAGATCATGCCCCGCCTGGTGGATGAGGTGCCGATCCTCAGCGTTGCCGCCTGTTTCTGCGATGGCGAAAGCCGGATCAGCGGTGCGTCCGAACTGCGGGTGAAGGAAACGGACCGGCTGGCGGTGATGGCCCGTCAACTCAAGGCCATGGGGGCCGACATCGAGGAACACGAGGACGGCATGACCATCCGCGGCGGCNGCCCGCTGCAGGGCGCGGCGCTGGACAGCGAAACCGACCACCGGGTGGCGATGAGTCTGGCGGTGGCCGCGATGCTGGCGACAGGGGACTCCACCTTGCAGCGCAGTGAAGCGGCAGCCGTGAGTTACCCCAGCTTCTGGGAGGACCTTGCCCGCCTCCGCTGCTGATCCGGGGCAGCTCTCGGCCTATCCCACGGCGGATGGCAGCTTCAGCCTGGAGAGNGAACGGTTCGGCGAGGCGTTTCACAACTCCGCCGGAGCGCTGAACGAGGCCCAGGCCAAATTCGCCAAACCGGCGGAACTCTCACGCTTTGCTGCGGGGCAACGTCTCGCGATTCTCGATGTGTGCGTGGGCCTCGGCTACAACACGGCGGTGATCCTTGCGGCCTTGGCGGAACCACCGCCGGCGGTGCAGTGGTGGGGGCTGGAGCTGGACCGTCGCCCGCTGCAACTGGCGCTGGCCGATGCGGGATTCCGCAACCAATGGCCGGAGGATGTGTTGCGACGGCTGCAGGCGATTCAGACCAGCGATGGNTGGACAGANGANGGCAGCCACGGCTCACAGCTGTGGGGAGACGCGCGCANGATGCTGCGACGGATCCCTGAACAACAGAGCTTTGACCTGATCCTGCAGGACGCGTTCTCACCCCAGCGCTGTCCGGAACTGTGGACCGAGGAATTTCTNAGTGCCCTGGCCGCACGACTGGTACCNGGGGGCAGGTTGCTCACCTACAGCCGATCAGCGGCGGTGCGGGCCAGCCTCCAACGGACTGGATTGTCGCTCTATTCGCTGCTGCCCGCCNCAGGGGAACGGATTGGTTGGAGCAGCGGCACGATGGCGGTCAAGCCAGGGGGCGACTGCACGGAGACCGGCCCGGGCTGGTGTCCATTCAGTGCCATGGAGCGGGAACATCTGCTCACCCGTGCCGCCGTTCCGTTCCGTGATCCGGATGGCACGGCCAGCTCCGCTGAGATTCTGAAGCGCCGCACCCTGGAACAGGAGCAGTGCCAGCTGGAAGCCACCAACGCCTGGCAGCGGCGGTGGCGCGGGACCACCAGCGGCTGAGCCCGGTAGATTCCGGCCGGTTTAATCGCGCCCGACATGCTTGCCGTCGCCGTTCTGGCCGCTGGAAAGGGCACCCGCATGAAGAGCGCCCTTCCCAAGGTGCTGCAACCTCTGGCGGGCGCCACGTTGGTGGAGCGGGTGCTGGCCAGTGCCCGCAACCTGCAACCCGAGCGGCGCCTGCTGATCGTGGGGCACCAGGCCGAACGGGTGGAGCAGCAGCTGGCCCCCATCGGCGGCCTGGAATTCGTGTTGCAGCAGCCCCAGAACGGCACGGGCCATGCCGTGCAACAGCTGCTGCCGGTGCTACAGGGATTTCAGGGTGAAGTGCTGGTGCTCAACGGCGACGTGCCCCTGCTGCGGGCGGAGACCATTGAATCCCTGGTGAATGGCCACCGTCAGAGCGGAGCCGATGTCACGCTGCTGACTGCACGCCTAGAGGACCCGACGGGCTATGGGCGGGTGTTTGTCGATGCCGATGGAAAGGTGAGCGCCATCGTTGAGCATCGTGACTGCTCCGAGGAGCAGCTCAGCAACAACCTCACCAACGCCGGCATC